>JAKSBK010000261.1 GCA_022361155.1 Pseudomonadota bacterium | reverse complement strand
GCGCATCGCCAGCCGTCGCCTTTCTGCGCGTCGCCTTGCCGGTGGCCCTGCCCGGGCTCGTCGTCGGTGCCTCGCTCGCGTGGGCGCGTGCGCTTGGCGAGTTCGGCGCGACGTTGCTGTTTGCCGGCAACATGACCGGCAGGACGCAGACGATGCCGCTCGCGATCTTCTCGGCGCTCGAGTCGGATGTCCGCCTCGCCACCGTGTTCTCGCTGGTACTGGCCGCGCTTGGGGCTGTGCTGCTGGTAGGGCTTCGCCTCGTGCCCACGATGAGGCGGGCTGCCATCTGGAGGTCGGCATGAGCGGCTGGCGGGCCGCGGTCAGCGCCCGCCTGGGCGCCTTCGAGCTCGACGTGGAGCTTGAGGGGAACGCTGGAGCGCTCGCGCTCATCGGTCCGAACGGCAGCGGCAAGACCACGTTGCTGCGCGTTCTTGCCGGTGCGGTCAACGCCGAACGCGCCGAGATCGTGGTGGCTGGTGAGGTCCTTGCGAGCAGCCGAGCCAGCATCCACGTGCCCATGGAGCGGCGCCGCGTCGGCTACGTCCCCCAGGGCTATAGGCTGTTCCCGCACCTGAGCGCGCTCGACAACGTCGCCTTCGGGCTATCGACCGGACCGCACAAGTTGGCGCGCTACCATCGTGAGCGCAAGGCTCGTGACGTCCTCGCAGGTCTCGGCTGCGTGGCGCTTGCCCATCGACGCGTCGCGGGGCTGTCTGGCGGCGAGCAGCAGCGCGTTGCGCTCGCCCGTGCGCTTGTCATCGAGCCGGAGCTGCTGCTCCTGGATGAGCCGCTTGCCGCGCTCGACGTGAGCATGCGTCGAACCGTGCGGAGCTTTCTCGCCGAACGACTGCAGAGGTTCGGCCGCCCGTCTGTGGTGGCGACCCACGACGTGCGCGACGTCGCGGCTTTGGGTGCGCTCGTTTGCGCGCTCGAACAGGGCCGGATCGTACAGACCGGCAGCCTGGCTGCCCTCAGGGAAAGGCCGGCTTCCGCGTTCGTCGCCGAGTTCGTAGGGGTGGACGCTCGGATGTCTTCATGAGGGCCGTCATCTTCGATCTCGGAGGCTATTCCGTTGGCGAGCTCGCGTCGACGCAGCCCGACGAGGTGGTGGCCGACCTCAGCGACCCCGAACCTCTCGTAAGCCTATTGCGGCGGTGACCGGTGACCATGCTCGGCTACGCACGACCTCCAGGCCTCTTGCTCCCCCTGCCGCCGCGCTCGCGGGGTTCGTCCTCGCCAGCTGCCGCTGGCCGATCCTTGCGCCACCAGCGCGCCACAGCCGCCGAACGCCCGCAGCCCGAGCTTGCGTCGCCCAAGCTCCCGGATCAGCGCAAACAATCGCGCCACCCGCGCAGGCTCGGCGGACGAGCCCGCCCGCCCCAGGCGCTGCGCTTGCGCACGAAGATCAGCATCGTCGAGCTGCCGCAGCGCGCCGTCGAGCGCATCGATCTGCCGAACGACGCGCTCGTAGGCGCGCAAATCGTAACGAACCGGCACGCCTCGGATACGGTCCATGAAGCGGCGCAGCTTCGGCACGTCATCGTTTCGGATCACCGCCTGCGTCATGCGTTACCCATCGAAGCAACACGGCCGCAGCCGGGTGAGCGCCGTGCCGTTGGCGCGGTGCCGTTGGCGCCCGCCTCGAACGCGGTGCTAGCCTCCGCCGTCCATGGGACCGGCGTCGGCCGCGGGCTGGCCGAACACCGGCAGACAGGCACGCGGCCGTGCCACGCCGCACATGCCAGCCATGCAGCATCGCTCTAGACCGAGTCCGCTGCCGCAGTCATCCGGGGTCCGGCAGGTCTTGGTCTTGCTCAGCGCGCACACGGGAGGGGGCCGGCTCCCGCACACGCCGCCCGACGTGCAGCAGGCCTCGAGTCCAGCCACGGGTTGGCCGCATTCGCGCACGGTCGTGCAGTAAAAAAGACGCTGCCCGGAATCGCCGGCCCCAGCGTCGAAGCTGCCTGCGGCGCCCACACGCCCGTCCGCGTTCAGGCTGAGCCCGCCGTCCGGGGAGCCGGCAGCGCCCGCACGCCCGTCCGCGTTCAGTACGTCGCTGTTGTCCACGCACCCCACGCAGGACACCACCAGCGTAAGCCCCGGCAGCAACAACAATCGAGCGCGTTGTTTCGTGGCCTTCATGACAAGACGATGCCCAGCTCGTGTCCTGGATCCCTGATTCCGTACATGAGTCTGCGAGCGATTGGCGGCGCTGGGGCCGGCGAATCGGCGCCGGCCGCGGTTCGGTTTCGATGCACTGCAGCGCCATTTCAAGGAGTATGGTTCGTGGGCCGCGCTGCAGCCTCGGTCTGGCCGGGATCTGCGGCTTCCAGCAGCTGGAGGCGGCCATACGCGCGAGCGATGCGAGCATGCAGCCGTTCCATGTCTTCCTCGCTTTGCCTGGGTGGACGTGGCCGGGCTGACTTGAATCCGCCGCGGCCATCCGTGCAACCGGCCAGGTTCGTCTCTTCGTCGACCACGCACTTCAGCCCCGCGAGCGCGCAATCCAGCTCGACCACACGGGTCAGACCCTCGTACGGCTGGGTGCAGCGTTTGGCCACGCTGCCCTCGCAAACGCCCGTTCGTGACACCGGACACGGATCTTCCCAGCGCAGCGCCCTCTCTATCAGGCTCATGTTCCTCGGGCCGAAGCCGACCATGATGGTCCCGAAATCGCACACCTGGTCGACCGAGCCCATGCCGCTCGAAACGACGCCGTAGGTGGTCAACACGCCATGCTCATCTGCCTCGAAGTAGGGGCTGCCGGAATCGCCAAAGCAGGTGTTCGAGTCGCCCGGCGCGCCTCCCGCAACAAAGGAGTATCCAGGCACCAGCAGGGCCTCGTCGTAGATCGTGCGCAGGTACGCGATGAAGAACGGATGGCGGAAGCTGGGGCAGAAGTCGGGCTCCACGACGTCGGGCGGAGGCCAATCCCATGCGCAGCCGGTGTACCATTCGAAGAACTGCTCGAAACCGCCCAACATGACCTCGAAGATGTTGCCTTCGAGCGCGCGCAACGTCTCCTTTCCCGCCTTGCGGGTTCCCGCGGTTCCCGAGTTGTCCTGCATGCCGTAGCCGGCGTTTACAAGGACGTCGCCGATGCGCGATGCGTCCAGCGTGCCAAGCTTCATGGGCTCGCGGTCGGTAACCCGCTCGGCCAGGTGCAAGACCGCGAGGTCGCGCCCAAAGGATGTCACCAGACCGAGATCGTTCGGGGGGGCTACCCAGTCGACTACATGCACGATGCGTTTGGGCTGGCGTCCGTCGGGGCCAAAGCCGAAGGCGACCGGAACGTTCTTGACGAAGACGGCACAGTGTTTTGCGGTCAGGACCTGCCGCTGCGAGATGAGCGCCGCGCTGCAGAAGGGGTTGTAGCGTTCCCTGCCTTCCTCGTCCGTGTAGGGGACGACGAGCGAGCCCACCGCGTCGATGCCCGACGGCGCGGGGAAGCCCCCTATGACCTTGGCTCGCGCGGGCTCAATCGACTGTTCGGGCGTCGTTGGTGCGGTGCAGCTGGTCAGGGCGGCGACCAGGCCGGCCAGACTATGCAAACCCAGGACAAATGTCGGACGGATCTTCATCACGATACTCCCGTTTTTTCAGCCTTGCGGGCGTTTTTTCAGCCTGCGGGCGTTTTTTCAGCCTGCGGGCGTCGTTTGCCGTACGCGAGCAGAGCTGGCCGCGCCTCCCGAACGGCGAGGCCATGCTGCATCGAGCCAGCGTTCCCCGTTCCGGAAGCTCTCTTCTTTAGATCAGACCCGACCTTGCTTCCACCAGAAAATCTCGACACCGGAGCCTTAGGGCCGCGGGCCCTTAGTACCTCGCGTGCACGTTTATCCATCCACGGCCAACATCGCGAAGCGCTGCCGCGCCCTGGCAAGCGGTACTAGGCCACCGGGTTGGTCAGGGTCCCGATCGCGTCGATGGTGATGGAGACCTCGTCACCCGAAGCGAGCGAGAAATCGTTGCTGGGGACGATACCGGTTCCGGTCATCAGAAAAGCGCCGTAGGGGAAGCTGTTCTCCCTGGTCAGGAACGCGACCAGCTCCCTTGGAGCACGCTTCATCTGCTCGAGCGCGGTCTTGCCCTCGAACACGATCGTTCCCGCTCGCACGATACGGATGCTGATTTGGGTGTCGGGCCCCACGCTCTGCTCGCCCAGAAGAATGCAGGGACCTAGCGCACAGGCCTGATCGTAGGTCTTGGCTTGCGGCAGGTAGAGCGGGTTTTCGCCTTCAAGATCCCGCGAGCTGACGTCGTTGCCGACCGTGTAGCCCAGGATAGTGCCCGCTTTCGAGACGCATAGGGTGAGCTCGGGCTCCGGCACGTTCCACTTCGAGTCTTTGCGGATGCGCACGGCGGCCCCCGGCCCTACCACGTGATGCGGATTGGCCTTGAAGAACAGCTCGGGACGTTCTGCGCTGTAGACGTTGTCATAGAAATCGGCGCCGCCGCTGTTCGCCGATTCCTGCATGCGTGCAGTGCGGCTGCGGTAGTAGGTCACGCCCGCCGCCCACACCTCCTGACTTCCGACGGGAGCCAGCAGCTGCGTCGGCTGCGCGGTCGCTCCCGATCGGCTCGCCTCGATCAGATCGAGTGCAGCCTCGCTGGTGAGCAGGCGGTCGAGCGACAGGGAGCCCAAGGAGTCAAAAGCGCCGTCCCGTTCCAGTACCAGTCCGTTGGGGGTGTTGTAGAGCTTCATGTTCCAACGAGGATCCTTGACACAGATCTATTCGTATATCAACGACCTCTTGGCAGGTGCGCGCTAGTACCGGCCCGCTCTAGCGTTCGCTCTGCTCGTTGGCTATGCGAACCAGGGCCTGTGCCCAGGCCACCGCACTTGCGAGCTCCTGGTGGGTTTGGCTTTCGGCGGGCCCATCGAAGGCGTCCAGACGCTCGTGGGCTTCTACCAGCTGCTGTTGGGCTCGATCGAGCTCGATCTCGTCTGCCTTGGCGAACTCATCGGTGAGCAGTCGCACGATCTCGGGTCCAACCTCGACGTAACCGGTTCCAATAGCTGCCAGCTGATCCCCGTCCTGCGAGCGATAGCGGAGCGCACCGGCGTTGACCGCGGCCAGCAGGGGAATGTGCTGGGGCAGCACGCTGAGCTCGCCCAGCACACTAGGCAGCTGCACCCAGTAGGCCTCGGTTCGGACCGCCAGGCCCGCGGGTGTGGCGACCTCCAGGGTCAGTGCTCCGCCCGTTTCGCGCATTAGCTCGCAAGCTCCTGTGCCCGCTGCTTCGCTTCGTTGATGTTGCCAACCATGTAGAATGCCTGTTCGGGAAGCTCATCGAGCTCGCCGCTGAGGATTTCCTCGAATGCCGAAATGGTCTCCTCCAAGGCCACGTACTTTCCTGGAGTGCCCGTGAACTGGGTCGCCACGAAAAAGGGCTGTGAGAGAAACTTCTGCACCTTGCGGGCGCGTTCCACGACCTGCTTGTCGTCCTCGCTGAGCTCGTCCATGCCGAGGATGGCGATGATGTCCTGCAGGTCCTTGTAGCGCTGCAGGGTCTGCTGGACGGCTCGCGCCACTTTGTAATGGCGCTCCCCGATCACGGCGGGATCGAGCATGGTCGAGTTGGAGTCCAACGGATCCACCGCCGGATAGATGCCGAGCTCGGAAATGGCGCGCGACAGTACCGTGGTGGCGTCAAGGTGGGCAAAAGCCGCTGCCGGTGCCGGGTCGGGTAGATCGGCGGCAGGAACGTAGATCGCCTGCACGGAGGTGATCGAGCCCTTGTTGGTCGACGTAATGCGCTCCTGCAACGCGCCCATCTCGGTGCCCAGCGTCGGCTGGTAGCCGACCGCGCTTGGAATACGGCCCAGCAGCGCCGAAACCTCCGACCCAGCCTGCGTGAAGCGGAAGATATTGTCCACGAACAGCAGGACGTCTTGCCCTTCATCGTCGCGAAAGTACTCGGCCACGGTCAGGGCGCTGAGTGCAACCCGCGCCCGTGCACCAGGAGGCTCGTTCATCTGGCCGTAGACAAGCGCCGTCTTCGAGATGACCGACTCCCCCGATTCGAGCTTCGATTCGCTCATTTCCAGAAAGAGATCGTTGCCCTCTCGAGTGCGCTCTCCCACTCCTGCGAAGCACGAGACCCCGCCGTGCGCCTTGGCCACGTTGTTGATGAGCTCCATGATGAGGACCGTCTTGCCGACGCCGGCCCCGCCGAACAAGCCGATCTTGCCACCCTTACGGTAGGGGGCCAACAGGTCGATGACCTTGATTCCCGTTTCAAAGATCTGAACCTGGGTGCTTTGATCGGTGAAACTCGGCGGCGGTTTGTGGATCGGCGCGCGCCGCTTCGCCGTGACGGGCCCTGCCTCGTCTACGGGGTCGCCCACCACGTTGAGAATGCGGCCCAGGGTCTCACGCCCCACCGGTACCTTGATTGGGCCACCCGTGTTCTTGACTTGTTGCCCGCGCACCAGTCCCTCCGTGGCGTCCATGGCGATGGTGCGGACCGTGTTTTCCCCCAGGTGAGACGCCACCTCGAGAACCAGGTTCCATGGTTGGTCGCTGATCGCCGCGTTGCTCACCCGTAGGGCGGTCAGCAGGTCGGGAAGTTGTTCCGGCGGAAATTCCACGTCCACGACCGGTCCCATGACCTGACAGACGCGTCCGTTTTGAAGTTCAGGCATTGTTCTCGTACCTCATGCTAGCAGCTGGTAGCTAACAGCTAGTTCTTGAGCGCTTCGGCACCGCCGATAATCTCCATCAATTCCTTGGTGATGGCCGCCTGTCGCGCGCGATTGAACTGTAGGGTCAGCTTCGCGATCATTTCGGCCGCGTTCTTGGTTGCTGCATCCATGGCGGTCATGCGCGCCCCGTGCTCGGATGCTACCGATTCAAGCAATGCTCGGTAGACCTCGACTTCCACGTACATGGGCAGAAGCCTGTCCAGCAGGGCTCGCCGGCCTGGCTCGTACACGAAATCCACGAGGTCGTCGTCCTGCGCCTCCATGGGTTTGATGGGCAGCAGAGGCTCCATGACCACGGTCTGACTGATCGCACTCTTGAATTCGTTGTATACCAGGTAGACTGCGTCCAGCTCGCTGCGCGTGTATTCGTCAATGATGACCGCGCCGATCTCACGTGCCTTCTCCAGGTTGAGGTTCTCGAATACACCCGTGAATTCGTGTCGAGATGTGACACCGCGGCGCCGAAAGTAGTCGCGGCTCTTGCGTCCGATGGTGCCGATCGAGACTTCGGCACCCTGCTCCTCCAGCTCCCAGGCGTAGCGATGGGCATGCTTGTTGACGTTGGCATTGAAGGAGCCGGCAAGTCCGCGATCGCTTGTCAGAGCGACGAGCAGCACCTTGTTGATCTCGCGGCGTTCCAGCAGAGGATGGGCGAGCTCTCCCTCGCTGCGGGAGGCGAGGGAAGAGAGCACATCCAGGGTCTCGAGCGCATAGGGTCGCAGCTGTGTGATGGCCTGCTGGGCGCGCCGCAGGCGTGCCGCGGCAACCATCTTCATGGCCCGCGTGATCTTCTGCGTGCTCTTGACGCTGGCGATCCGCTTTCGGATCTGCTTCAGGCCGGACATGCCCTAGTCTTTCTTCTGTGCGTCAAAGCCCTGAGCAAAAGCCTTGATCGCCTCATGGAGCGCATTTTTCAGGTCATCGGATAGCGCCCGTTCCTTGCGTATGCGCTCCAGAACCTGGGGGTGGCTGGACTTGACGAAGGCCCTGAGCTCGGACTCGTAACGTGCGACGCTTGCGGCGGGATAGTTGTCGACATAGCCCTGGGTAGCTGCGAACACACCGAGTATCTGCTCCTCGACCGCCATGGGAGCGTATTGAGGCTGCTTGAGGATCTCGACCAGCCTCTGGCCGCGCGCCAGCTGCTGTTGGGTCGCCTTGTCGAGGTCCGAGGCGAACTGGGCGAAGGCCGCCATTTCACGAAACTGGGCCAGATCCAGACGCAGCGTTCCAGCCACCTGCTTCATCGCCTTGATCTGGGCGCTGCCGCCAACCCGCGATACCGAGATGCCAACATTGATAGCTGGGCGTACGCCGGAGTAGAAGAGGTCCGATTCCAGAAAGATCTGACCGTCGGTAATCGAGATTACATTGGTGGGAATGTAGGCCGACACATCACCGGCTTGGGTCTCGATGATGGGCAAAGCCGTCAGCGAGCCGCCGGAGTCCTCGAGCTTGTGGGCCCTGGCGCCCCCGCCCTGCTGCCGAGCTTTGGTCTTTGCTTGCTGCTCGCCTTCCGGGCCGGCGAAGATCAGGGAGTGATCATGGGGACGTTGCGGGGAGCGGCCCTGTTGAAGGACGACCCATTCTTCGGCCATTTTGGCGGCCCGCTCGAGCAGGCGACTGTGGACGTAGAAGACATCACCAGGGTAGGCTTCGCGTCCCGGAGGACGCCGCAGCAGCAGGGAGAGCTGGCGGTAGGCTGCAGCCTGCTTGGACAGATCATCGTAGATCACGAGCGCGTGGCGGCCGCTGTCGCGAAAATACTCGGCCATGGCGCAGCCGGTGTAGGGGGAAATGAACTGCAGCGGCGCGGTCTCGGAGGCGCCGGCGACAATGACCGTCGTATAGTCCATGGCCCCGTGAGCCGTCAGGCGGTCGACGACCTGGGCCACGGTGGACTGCTTCTGGCCGGTTGCAACATAGAAACAGTAGACGTCTTTGCCCTTCTGATTGATGATCGTATCTACGGCGATGGCGGTCTTACCTGTCTGACGGTCGCCGATGATGAGCTCGCGTTGACCGCGCCCGATGGGGATCATGGCGTCGATGGCCTTTAGCCCCGTCTGCAGGGGTTCTTTGACGGGCTGGCGGGCGATGATGCCCGGCGCCTTTAGCTCGACCCGGCGGCGGGACTTGCTCTCGATCGGCCCCTTGCCGTCCACGGGCAGGCCGAGCGCGTTGACCACGCGGCCCATCAGGGGCTCACCGGTCGGCACGTCAACGATGCGGCCCGTGCGCTTGACGGAATCGCCCTCGCGAATCCCTGTGTCGGTCCCCAATATCGCCACCCCAACGTTGTCCGACTCCAGGTTGAGCACCATGCCCGTCAGGCTGCCGGGGAACTCGACGAGCTCGCCCGCCATGGCGCTGTCCAGGCCGTGAACGCGCGCGATGCCGTCGCCCACCGTCAGGACCGTACCGGTTTCCATCACGGACACGGCACCGTCGTAGGACGCGATCTGGTCCCGAATGATGCGTGAAATCTCTTCTGCGCGGAGTTGCATGAAGTTCACCTGGTGTCCCGGAACAGTGATTACTTGCATAGCTCGGCGAGCGACTGCCGGCGAAGGGGCCGGCGAATCAAAGCCGAAAACGCTATCCCTGTGGTAGCAATCGCTCCCGCATGGCTTGTAGCTGATGCCGTACGCTGCCGTCGAGCATGCGATCGCCGATTCGGGTTATCACGCCTCCAATCAGGGAGCGATCCTCGCGCAGCACCAGCCGCACTCGCCGTCCTGTCACGTGCTCGAGCGCGCGCTTGAGCTCGTCCGAGTATCCAGCCGGCAACGGGGTCGCGCTGATGACCTCCGCTCGCACGCCGCCAGCGCGTCGTTCTCGGAGCTCCGCGTAGACTTCGGCAATCTCGCGGACCAAGCGCAGACGCTTGCGGTCGCACAGAAGGAGCAGCGCAGAACGCACGCACGCGCACAGCCCCGCGCGCTCGGCCAGTCGAGTCAACACCCTGCGTCGCAGCTCCGTGCCGCAGCGAGGGTCCTCGAGCACTCGGCGCAGCTCCGAGCTTGTTCGCCACATCTCGGAGAAGGCAGCGATATCGTTGCCGGCCCTGTCGATCTGCTGCTGACGATCCGCCAGATCAAACAGCGCCGTGCCGTAGCGTCTCGCTATGACCGATCCGCTCACGACGGTCGTTCCTCGTGGCTGGGCTCCGCGCCGCTCATCTGGTCCAGCGTCTGCGCGGAATCTTGAGCTGGCCGCCGCAGCTCCCGATCGTCCTCGTACGACTGCCTGGCGGCTGCGAGCCTTCCGAGCGCTTGCAGGTAGTCCTGAGCGAAACGTTGCTGATCACCTTGGCCGATCTGTTGGCGCAACAGGTCGCCGGCCGCCTTCACCGCTTGCTCGACGACCTCCCGCTGGATACCGGAGCGCAGCAGATTCATCTGCTGTGCGATCATGGCTTCCGTATCCCGGCGCAGCTTGTCGGCTGTCTTCTGTGCTTCCTCGAGAATCCTATGCTTCTCCCGCTCGTTGGAGCGGGTCATCTCCACGCGCGTGCGCTGCAGCTCCTCGTCGAGCGTCGCCAGACGCTCGGTGTACTCGCGGTGAACCGCCTCGGCCTCGGCCTTGCGCTTGGCCGCCTCGGCGAGCCCTTCCTGGACGAATCGCCGTCTGGCTTTGAGAAACTCGAGCAGGGGTTTGCGGCTCGCCCACACGAGCAGCGCAACGACTGCGGCGAAGTTGGTTACCTTCGCTATGAAGCCGATGTTTGCGATGCTGTGCAGCAAGCCCGGGTCGTGCGCCTGCTCCGTTGCGTGCTGGGCCTGCGCGGCCATGGCGAGCAGCGTGGCGAGCACGCTCGTGGCCGCGCAAAGCGTCCTGCGCCAGCGCCTCGCGCCCCGGCGCCTGGCCGCATCGACGCACTGCGAGGGCTGCTTGTGTGGGCTGTCAGACCCGGATCGAAACGGCGAACGCAGCCAGAACAACTCCCGGTTACAACCTGCTGGTGCTCCGGTCTGCACCTGCCGCATCAAGGCGTCCTGTGCTGGAGCAGGCGCGCGGCGATCTCGCGGGCCAGGACGGGCACTTGCTTGGTCGATTCTGCTCGTAGCGCCGCGCCTTCGGCCTCCAGTCTGGCGCGTGCCTTTGCGAGCGCCGCCTGCGCATCGGCTCGGGTCCTTCCGGTGAGCTCGGCAGCAAGCCTCTGCCCCTCCGCACGCAGCAGGTCGCGCTCCCGATTGGAGGCGTTGCGTACGCGCTTCAGCTCCTCTTCGAACTCGTGCGTCCGGCGGGCGGCTTCCCTTTCGAGCTGACGAGCGTCTCGGCGGGCGCCATCAATAGCCTTCTCCCGCGCCTCGAACAGCTCCATGACCGGGTTGAACACGAAGGCGCGAAGCAGGAGGAAGGCGACGAAGAACAGCGCAAGCTGCAAGAAGAAGGTCCCGTCGAGGTCGATGAGGGAGCCCCCTGCTAGCAACACGGCAAGGGCGATGGTCGCGGACATGGAATCATGAAACAGGCGGTGAGGCCCGCAAATGCGCGCTGTTCCTAACAGCCGGCATGAGACCCGTCAAGCAAGGAAGACGTGCGCTCATGCGGGCATCAAGTGATCGGCGGGTCGGGTCATGCGCGAGTGAAATCATGCAGAGAGTCGGGTCAGCAGCACTACTACATCAAGCGGCGGCGAAGCGCGGCTACCGCGCGGCGACTTGCTTTGACGTTTTCGTTCGTGACCAGCGATGAGGGCACCGGCAGGTCCGGGTCGATCAGGAATTGAAAGCTCACCAGCGTGTGTTTTTCGTCGAGCGGAGTGAGCTCCCAACGGGCAGTCATGTGCTCGATGTTGCCTTTGGTCATCCGCGCCTCGATCACGTCGGTGCTGCCGTGCTGTTTCGAGGCCTCCACCTTGAGCTGCGCCCATATCGTCACGGTGTCCTTGAGGATCCCCGCCTGCAGGTAGACGATGGCCTTCGGGCCCCTTTGGGCGAGAACGCGCGAGACCTTGAAGTGGGGCATGAACTCCGCATACCGGGAGTAGTCAACCACCACTGCAAGGACCCGGTTCGGAGCGGCATCGATGATCGCCTGTGCGTGGCCCATCCTCACATCGGTGCCGGGGTAGGGGCGAGAGCTTACCTCGATGCGGCCGTCGGACAGTCGCTTCACGGCCTTTCGCGGATCCTCTGCCGCGACAGCCCCATGGGTCAGCAACAGCAGCATCCCGAGCGAGCAGGCCCCGGCAAGCTGCCGCCAGGTGCAGTTCCGAAGCACGCTTCGCCCTGCAGGAACCAAACGCATCGCCGCGACGCCCCGCCACATGGCCATTGGAGTGTAGCTGCTATTGGCCGGCATACAAACCGGACGGGCCCGCGTCCGGCGTATTCAGGACCCGCCGGAAAAGGGAAAGCCATTCTTGAACGGGCCCTCAGGGCCCGCGGAAGAACGACTCGTGTGTTTCGGCGAGGACTGGGCGCCGCTGGCGAGGCGCGGCGGCGAGGAGTATTGGGGATACTTCGAGGAGCAGCAACCTAGCCAGCGGTGGTCAGAACCGGCGAAATGGATGAGCCGTTCCTCCGCGGGCTCTCAGTTGGCCGGTCGCGAGTCCTGCAGCGAGCTTTCGGCCGCCGCGGGGGAAGGCTCCGCGTTGTCGGATTCCGGCGTCATACGGCAGCTGCCTTCCAGTACGACGCCTTTGTCCACGTAAAGCTGAGGTGCACGCACATCGCCGAGGATTCTTCCGGGCGCATGGACTTCGATCAGTTTATCTGCACAAATGTTCCCTTGTACCGTACCGCCACGCACGATCAGGGTGCCGACCTGGATCTGGGCTTGCACTCGGGCGCTCTGGCCGACAATCAGCACATCGTCGCCGAAAATCTCCCCTGTGAAATGGCCGTCGATCCGAACGCGGCCCTGAAATGCCAGCTTGCCCTCGAAACGGGTCCCCTCGCCAAGCAGGGCGCTGATTTCTTCGATACCGCTCGGGTCCTTGCTGGACATCGCTTGTCGCACCACCCTACGGGAGCCGTCTGAAACCGGCAACCTGACCGCCTCGGGCGGGTTGTACGTGCTAGACGGCCTACTGGTGCAGCAGCAACCGCAAGCCATTCGAACCCACTCGCCAAGCAAGTGGCCGCGTCTGCACGTGCCCCGGATTCCCGAGGACGGGGGGGAGTTGGTATTGCCCCCGGAAGCCGCGCATCACGCCCGCGTGTTGCGGCTGCGTGCCGGTAGCCAGCTCGCCCTCTTCGATGCCCACGGCAACCAAGCCCTGGCTCGCGTCGTTGGCCGTGCATCGGGTCGCTGGTTGTGCCGGGTGTCCACCGGGCTCCCGGACGCTCGTTCGCTGCTGTGCGCGCGCACGAGGGTCGTGCTGGTACAGGCGCTGCCCAAGGGAGCCAAGCTGGACTCGGTCGTGCGGATGGCAACGGAGCTCGGCGTGGCCGTTGTGCTGCCGGTCAACAGCGAGCGCAGTGTGCCCCGGCTGGATGCTGCCCGCTGGGCCGGGCGCCACGCGCGCCTGCGCCGGATCGCTGCCGAGGCCCGCCGGCAGTCGGGGGGCGGGGCTTGTCCCGAGCTCGCGCAGCCACAAGCCTTGCTGGATGCGGCGAGGGCGAAGCCGCAGGCCGCGCTCGGGGTGGTCTTGCAGGCACGCACTCGGCATTGCCTCGACGCTGCGCTGGCCATGCGACCGCGTGACCGAAGGGTCGAGCTGGACATCGCCGAGACTCCCCCGGCTCGGGAGGTGTGGTTGGTGGTGGGACCGGAGGGGGGCTTCGGCGCGACGGAGCTGGGCGAGCTTGAGCGGCTGGGTTTCGTTTCCGCGAGCCTCGGCCGGCGCGTGCTGCGGGTCGAGACCGCCGCCCCGGTCGCCCTTGCGCTCGTGCTCGATCGGCTCGGCGAGATGGCACCGTTGGGGTGACCGCTCGAGGTGGGTGGTGGTAGGCTGATCAGCGGGGTTTGACACCAACCGGGTCGACGACCACATTCACATCACTCAGGAAGGCAGCCGCACGCCGTGTCCGCTCTCTCGTCCCTACTGGTGCGCGACCAGGTGGTGAGTGTCGCTCAGATCGAGGAGGCCCTGCAGCGACAGGTCCTGAGCGGGTGCGAGATCGACCAGGCCCTGCTCGAGCTCGGCGCGGTTCCCGAAAACGTGCTCAACGCGTACCGCGCAGCAGCGTTTGCGCTGGTGCCAGCGTCCCGGGAGCAGCTGATGAGCTCGCCACCCGAGGTCGTGCGCTTGATTCCGGCCCAGGAGGCGGCGCGCTACCGCCTGGTGCCGGTAGCCCGAGAAGGGCGCCGGCTCGTGGTTGCCGCCGCAGATCCTGTGGCTCCAGGCATCCGGCGCGAGCTGGGCTCGCTGTCCGGGTGTGAGATCGAGACACGTATCGCAGTTGATGCCCGAATTTGTGCCGCACTGGCCAAACATTACGGCATCACGGTTCCGGAGAGCATGCAAGGGCTGATCGCGAGGCTGGAGCACACGGACGCAGGTCCTTTGCGTATCAAGGGCCGGTCCGAGACGCCGGGAATCGCCCGGCCTCCTGACCGGGGCTCGACCCCCGTTGGGGCGTCCCCAGCGCAGGGTGACCCGCGAACGGCGGCCGTTGCGGCTTCCACCGCGGTTGACGCTCCCCCACAGGCATCGGGTCCAGCCTGGAGCCTGGGACCGCTGACCCCAGGCATCGTGCAGGAGCTGCTGCGCAGCGCCCCGAACCGCGACACCATCGTCGAGCTGTGCTTCGCGTACGCCAGGCAGTTCTTCGACTGCGCCGTGGCTTTCGCTGTACGCGGGGATACGGTGCACAGTGTTGGCATCGAGGGACTGCCGGCTGAGCTGGCTGGGGAGCGTTTGACCTTTGCCTTGCGAGAGCCGGGGTTGCTGCATGACGCGTTCCACGGTCGGGTGGCGGTTCAGAGCAACACCGGCCATGCGAGCGACCCCGCGCTAGCTCGCATGCACCGGACAGCGGCTCGTCCGGTCGTGGTGCTTCCTGTCGTGCTGCGGAAGCGAACCGTCCTGCTGCTGTACGGAGACCGAGCTGGCCAGCCCTTCGAGCTGGCCGATTTGGCGCACCTGACCGACGTGCTGCCCTCGGTGGGGCAGGCTTTCGAGCGCGTCCTCAAGGCGCGCAAGGCACAACGGACCGCGGGCTCAAGCCGCAATCGCCTGGCGCCGCCCTCGGCGCCGGACGCGGCCGAGACGCAGCAG
The DNA here is from genome assembly GCA_022361155.1 of Pseudomonadota bacterium. Taxonomy (NCBI): domain Bacteria; kingdom Pseudomonadati; phylum Pseudomonadota; species Pseudomonadota bacterium. Next base: position 9,818 of record JAKSBK010000261.1, on the reverse strand, counting down.
CCGGCAGGCGGCGCAGCGCCGATGGCCCCACCCGCCTCGATGCCGGCAGCGTCACCTGCACACACGGACGCGCGCGCCGGGAAACAGGAACCCGGTACGGGGAGGCCTCCAGAAACGGCAGCGCCGCTGGCAGCAGTCGGTACCGCGACACGCGCGCCTGCGGTCAGGTCCCCTGGCACGGGACGGCGGCGCAGGGGTCGGCCGGTGACGCTGCGCTCCCTCGGCCGTGGCGTTGGCGCTAGCGATCGCTCGCCACCACAGCGCCCCCATGCCCGGCCGGATTCAACACCGCTGGAGCCGCCGCCATCGGATGCAGCGCCATCGGATGCAGCGCCGCCAAACCAGTCAGCGACGTCCAGGAACGCGCTCTCCGTGCTCGGCATTCCGCGATCAGCGCCTCCTCCTCCCGAGGTTCCCCCGCGCCCGCGATCGAGCGCTCCTCGGCCCGCGGCTCCGAACCCGGAAACGCCGCCGGAGGCGGGCGGCAATTGGGAGCGAGGCCGCGTCCCGCCCGTCGCGATTCCGAATGGCGAGGGTCAGACGACAGGGCGTCAGGCACGCGACACACGGCCAGACTCCCAAGCGCGCGTGCGTCGTGTACGCGAGGCGCGCGACGCGCACGACGCGCATGAGGCCCGGCACGCGCCTTCCCCAACCCCCGAGGAACCGAGCGTTCCACCCGTTCCAGGTCCACACGAACCTACGATCATCGTCGACATGGGTGAGCAGCTGTCCGCGCTGGTGGGCCGGCTGCGCACGTGCAGAGCCGGCTACGAAACCCCTGTGATCTCCAGTTTGCTGCGGATGGGAGATGCCGCGCTGCCTCTGTTGGTACAGTCGTTTCCGGGCACATTGTGGTTGCAGCGAGACGGGGCGCGCCAGCGGGTCCCCGCTGCTCGAGAGATCAGTGGCATTGCAAGAGCGCTACTCGCCTTTGGCAAGCGTGCTGGACCCTACCTGGCGCCGCTTCTCAGGGCTCCCCAGGAGGAGACGCGCTGGTGTGCCACGGTGGTGGCGTCCGAGATCGCGCATCCCAGTCTGGTCGAACCGCTGCTCGAGCGGCTGTTCGATCGCCGGGCAAAGGCTCGCCTGCCCGCTCTCAAGGGCCTGCGTGCGCTCAGGCAAAGCGCCGAGTACGCAGCTGCGCTGGACCAGCTACGCGCCGTAGCGGCCGAGCAGGGTCGGGAACCTGCAGAGCGGATAACCGTGATTGCGGCGCTCGCCGACCTGCGTGACGAGGGCGCGGTGGACGTGCTCATCGTGGGCCTGGAGGCGCGAGAGCAGGCAGTGGTGGAGGCGGCCGCGCGTGCGCTCAGCCTCGTGACCGCGCAGGATTTCGGGCGCGTCTCCAGGCGCTGGCGCCAGTGGGCGCAGCGCAACCAGCGACGTGACCGGGTCGAATGGCTGATCGACAGTCTGATGCACGCCGAAGAGGCGATGCGTGCCCAGGCCGGTGCCGAGCTACAGCAAGTGACGCGACAGTACTATGGGTACCATCCCTCCGCGTCCAAGCGCACCCGTGAGCGTGTCCAGCGCAAGTACGTGCAGTGGCTCGAGCGCGAGCGACGAAGGGCGGTGTCAATACGCTGAAATCTTGATCTCGTCGCAACCCAAGGGCGCGATAGTGCTCGACCGCAGCGTGCTGCTGGCGGCCGAAAGCGGCGCGCTCGTGCACGCCGATCGCCCCTTGTGGCGCCCCGGCAATGCAGTCCGGCATTTGCCCCGGGCCCCCAAAGCCGGTAGGAAGTGGGTGGATGCGCCAGGGCCGGATCGCGCCTCTTCTTGGGCCTGCCGCTGTCGCGTATGCGGCGGCCTACGTGGCCGCATCCGGGGAGCCGCTCGGCGCGTTCGGGATTGCGCTTGGGATCGCGTCACTGGCCTTGACCGTGGCGCCTTTGGCCAGCGGCTGGCGCGCCGACCCCGAGCCCCGGCGCCGCGTGCGCTTGCTGGGATTGCTTGCCGGCTTGCTGCTCGTGGGAGCGATGCGTCCGGCCACGATGCCAATGGGCCTGGCGGTCCTGACCGGGAGTGCCGGCGCGCTCTTTGGTGGGCTGCTGATCGACCTTGCCCTGGACGTGCCGGATCGGCCGGCGGCGCTCGTCCGCCTACGCTGGATACGAGCGGTGGCTTACACCGTGGCGATCCTCGTCACGCTGCTGCAGGTTGCTTCATTTGCCTTTGGCTGGCTGGAGCTTGGGCCCTTGCGACCGCCCGACCTCGCGGCTCACCCCGCTCGCGCGTTCGGGGCCCTGTGCGTACCGCTCGCGTTGTTGCTGCGCCTGCCACGGCGTCGCATGGGCAGTGCGCCCGAGGCGTTGGCCTCCAACGCCTGGGCGATCATCGGGCTGCTGCCCGCCGCCGGCGGCGCAGTCGTGCTTGCCGTGCTGCGGCTGTGCGGTCTGCCCATCGCAGCTGACTCGCTTTCGGGTTTCGTGGCATGTGCCTTGCTCGGCGTGGTGGGCGGCCATGTCCTGATGATCGACGCCCGCAGGCGCCTGAGCGCCGGGGGCGCGGCCCGCAGTCTGGTGGCGGCGCTGCTGACGCTGACGGCGGTCGTTGCGGCGGCCGTGCTGGTCGCCGGCGCATTCGCCGTGGAGGCGGCGCCCACTGCGCTCGCCGTCACGCTGACTCTGCTGGTGGCCGGCGGGGTCTACCAGCTGCTGCGGTTGGGAATGCGACGAACCATGGCGCCTTTCGCCGGGCGCCTGCTTGACGCGCTCGGCCGGGCTCGCGCCCAGCTGGCGGGCGCGGGCACCATGGAAGACATCGCACAGGCGGTGTTGTTTCCCCTGCGCGAAGCCGGTCGCGATGCGCGTGCACAGCCGCTGCTCTTCACCGTCGAGCCGGCTCTGCGAGCTCACCTCGACGGGGCCGGCCAAGCTCACGTCAGCGTTGCCGGGATGCCTCCCGCCCTGATCTCGGCCCTTGCGGCTGCGCCTTCCGACATCGTCCTGCGCGAGCCGCTCGAGGCTCGACGAGTACGGCGCCCGGACCTGCGTCCGCTGATCGACGTGCTGAGCGAGCTCGACGCGCTGTGCGTTGCGCCGCTGTCGAACGAGGGCGAGCTCGAAGGCGCCCTGGTCGTGCCACGGGGGCGCCGTCGCAGCGGCTTGACCCTGGAGGAGCTTGCTTCCCTGCGTTCGCTGTGCGTCCTGCTGTCCACCCTCACGGCCTTTGTATGCGCCCACGCACGGGCGCAGCGTCGCGCCTCGCAGGCGGCGCGTCACCACAGCGAGGCCGAGGAACGGATCGAGCGCATCAAGCTGGAGCTCGAGCGCCGCCGATCCGAAATTGCGCTGCTGCGACGGGCCGGTTCCGACCTCCAGCGGCAAAACCTCGTCTCCTACAGCCCGGCCATGCAAGAGCTCGTGGCCCGGGCGCTGCGGGTCGCCCCGCTCGAAACACCCGTCCTGCTTTGCGGAGAAGGGCAGCAGGCGATCGGGTCGCTTGCACAGCTGCTGCATCTCGAGAGTGGCCGCGGCGACGAACCGTTCGTGGTGGGGGACTGTGTGATCGTTCGTGGCGAGGCAGGCGCCTCGGCACTGTTTGGCCGGCGCGCGGATCCGGGCTCGCACGCCGGTTGGTTGCAGCTCGCCGAGGGTGGATCGCTGCTGCTGCTCGACGTGCCAGCGCTGGCGCTCGACGCGCAGCGCCGCCTTGCGCAGGCGGTGTCCGGCCACCAGGCGTGCCCGGTCGACGGTGGTTCCCACTATCCGGTCCACGCGCGCATCATCGCCACGGCTCGGGTTGATCTGGAGCCGCTGGTGGGTACGGGCGTGTTCGACGCGGAGCTTGCCCGGTGGTTGTCACCGCTGAGGCTCGAGCTGCCGCCGCTCGGCGAACGGCCCGAGGACCTGCCCTCGCTTCTGCTGCTCGCCGTGGATCGCGCGTGCCGCGCACGCGGCCGCCCGGTAGCCGGGATCGAGCCCGAGGCGCACAAACTGCTGATACGCTATCCATGGCCCGATGGAGAGCTCGAGCTGCAGAGTGTCCTCGAGCGGGCCGTAGATTCGCTGCAAGGTACGCGCCTGCGTGTCGAGGATCTGCCGGCGCGCTTGCGTGCCTCGAGCCGGCCCGAGCAAAGCGCGCAGGACCATCCGCTGACGGGCAGCTACGACACGGTGGAGCGCCGGTTGCTCGAACATGCCCTTGCGCGCGCCCATGGCAACAAGAGTGAAGCCGCCCGTTTGCTTGGTCTCAAGCGCACGACCTTCCTTGATAAGTACCGTCGTTACAAGACTGGGCAAGAAGCGCAGAGCGCGGTCGAAGGCAACGGCGAAAGCCCGCAGCGTCGCGAAGCCGAAGCGTGATTCCAAGGGCCAGCAGGCCCCAGGGGCCCGCTGGGGACGCTCACGCCTCGACATGCTGGTGGATTGGGTGTATCGGGCCCCAAGGCGTGCGGCCATCCGCAGCGCAGGCGCAGCCATCACGGGTCATGGACAGCCCCAGGGTGTTTCTGCTGAGCGATTCGACCGGTGACACGGCATCCCGTGTGCTGCGGGCGGCGCTCCGGCAGTTTCCCGGCCATCAGATCGAGCTGCAGCGCTACCCCCGGGTGCGTACGCGAGCTGCCGTGCAGCAGGTGGTGGGGGCAGCCTCCAAGGCGGGAGCCCTGCTGCTGTTCACGCTCGTGGACACCGAGCTGCGCCAGCACTGCTATCAGGTTGCGAGCGATCATGGAGTCGAGGCCGTCGACATCATCGGGGCCCTGCTGGTCAAGATCGAGAGCTTCCTCGAGGCGACCCCGCTCAATGTTCCTTCGGCGACGCTTCCGCTCTCGGAGGAGTATTTTCGCCGGGTCGAGGCGATGGAGTTTGCAGTCAAGCACGATGACGGCAAGGAGCCGGCGGGCTTGCACAAGGCGCACCTGGTCCTTGCGGGCGTGAGTCGCACGAGCAAGACGCCGCTGTCCATGTACCTGGCTCGCCGCTGCCTCAAGGTGGCCAATGTGCCTCTGGTACTGGGCGTCCCCCCGCCCGCCGAGCTGCATCGGCTCGATCCCGAGCGCGTCGTGGGACTCACGATCGATGTGGCGCATCTGCTCGAAATCCGCAGGGCCCGACTGCGGCAGCTGGGCATGCCCGTGGAAACGAACTATGGGCTGGCCGACCATGTGCGCGAGGAGCTCGACTACGCGAGCAGCTTCTTTGCGGAGCACGGCTGGCGCGTGGTCGACGTCAGCGGCCGCGCGATCGAGGACACAGCGACGATCATTCTCGGGCACTAGCACCTAGCTTAGCCAAGCTAGTGCTAAGCTAGCGCGCGCAGACCTGGTATCAGGGCAGTGGTGCTCGTGATGAGGGCGACATGAAAAAGTGGGTCTACACGTTCGGACGCGGCTCCGCCGAAGGCCGCGCCGAGATGCGCGAGCTGCTGGGAGGCAAGGGCGCCGGTCTGGCCGAGATGAGCAACCTCGGGCTACCGGTTCCGCCGGGGCTCACCATCACTGCCGAGGTGTGCGCGCACTACTACGGCAACGGGGGTCGGTATCCGGAGGGTTTGCGCGAGCAAGTCAGTGACGGCGTCGCGCGGATGGAGCAGGAGCTGGGGTCGAGCTTCGGCGACGCGGAGCGCCCCTTGCTGCTCTCCGTTCGGTCCGGTGCCCGCACCTCGATGCCGGGCATGATGGATACGGTGCTCAATCTCGGTCTCAACGACGCCACGGTCGAAGGACTGGCGCGGCGCAGCGGCGACGCGCGCTTCGCCTTCGACAGCTTCCGCCGGTTCATTCAGATGTACGCGAACGTCGTGCTGGATCTACCGATGGAGCGCTTCGAAAGGGTGCTGGCGGACACGAAGCGCACCTACAAGGTCAAGCTCGACACCGAGCTCAGCGCGGAAGCGCTGCGTGAGCTCTGCGTCGAATACAAGAGCATCGTGCGTAGCGACAGCCCTCGGGTGTTTCCCGACCAGCCTGGCGAGCAGCTTTGGGGAGCTGTCGGTGCCGTGTTCGGCAGCTGGCAAGCCAGGCGTGCGGTCGCCTACCGCAGGCTCCACGGGATTCCCGAGCACTGGGGCACGGCGGTCAACGTGCAGGCCATGGTCTTCGGCAACATGGGAATGGACTCGGCCACCGGCGTGGCTTTCACGCGGGACCCATCCACCGGCGAAAACTCGCTCTACGGCGAGTATCTGGTCAACGCTCAGGGCGAAGATGTCGTGGCCGGCATCCGAACGCCACAGAGCCTCACGGTGGCTGGAAAGAGACGGGTCAGGTCGGAATCACCGGCCATGCAAGAGGCCATGCCGGAAGCGTACGATCAGCTTGCTCGGATCGCTGGCAAGCTCGAGGCCCACTACCGTGACATGCAGGACATCGAGTTCACCGTGCAGGCCGGCACGCTGTGGATTCTGCAAACGCGCAACGCGAAGCGCTCGGCTGCCGCCTCGCTTCGCGTGGCCGTGGAAATGGCGGAAGCCGGGCTCATCGGTCGCTCCAAGGCGCTCGATCGCGTCAAGCCGTCCGCGCTTCAACAGATGCTGCACCCGCGGCTCGATCCCGGGGCCGAGCGGCGCGTGTTGACCCGCGGCCTGCCGGCCTCTCCGGGCGGTGCCTCCGGGCAGGTGGCGTTCACGGCGGATGAAGCCGAGCTGCTGGCGCAGCAAGGGACGCCCGTCATCCTGGTGCGCGCCGAGACGAGTCCCGAAGACATTCACGGCATGGCGGCGGCGCGCGGTATCCTTACCAGTCGAGGCGGCATGACGAGCCATGCCGCCGTGGTGGCTCGTGGAATGGGCCGCGCGTGCGTCTGCGGTGCCGGCGAGATCGTCATCGACGCGGAAAGCCGTACCTTGCGGGTGGGAGCCAGCATCATCGGCAGCGGGGACCACATCACGTTGGACGGCAGCTCGGGCGAGGTGATAGCCGGCAAGCTGGACACGATCGAACCCGAGTTGCCGCGCGAGTTCACGCTCCTGCTCAGTTGGGCTGACGAAGTGCGGCGCCTGGGGGTGCGCGCGAACGCGGAAACGCCCGAGGACGCGCGTGCCGCGCGCCGCCTCGGAGCGCAAGGCATCGGCCTGTGCCGCACCGAGCATATGTTCTTCAAGGGGGAGCGCATCCTGGCGATGCGCGAGATGATCGTGGCGAGCGACGAGGCCGGGCGCCGGCGGGCGCTTGCCAAGATCCTGCCCATGCAGCGGGCCGACTTCGTCGAGATCTTCGAGATCATGCAGGGCTTTCCGGTGACGGTGCGCCTGCTCGACCCCCCGCTTCACGAGTTCCTGCCCCACACCAACGAGGAAGTGGAGCAACTCGCCAAGGCCACAGCGTGGAACGCCCGTGAGGTGCGACTGCGTGTTCAGCGCCTGCGTGAAGCGAATCCCATGCTCGGTCACCGTGGCTGCCGGCTCGGTATCACGTATCCCGAGATCTACGAGACGCAAGCTCGGGCGATCTTCGAGGCCGCCTGCGAGGTCGTCCGGCAGGGCAGGTCCGTCAAGCCCGAGATCATGATCCCTCTGGTTGCGACGCGCGCCGAGCTGGGCATCTTGCGGGAACAGGTCACCGCGGTTGCGGAGCAGGTGTCCGAGCGCACCGGCATATCGCTCGACTACAAGGTGGGAACCATGATCGAGGTGCCACGGGCGGCGCTCATCGCAGACGACATCGCCGCGGAGGCGGAGTTCTTCAGTTTCGGCACGAACGATCTGACCCAAACCACATTCGGTGTCTCGCGTGATGATTCCGCCAGCTTCCTACAGGTCTATCAAGACAGGGGGATTCTGTCGGCGGACCCTTTTGTATCGCTCGACGTCAACGGTGTCGGCCAGCTGATCCAGCTCGCTGCGACCCGCGGCCGCGACGCCCGGCCGGGGTTGTCGCTGGGTATTTGCGGCGAACATGGAGGCGATCCAGCCTCGATAGCGTTCTGCGAACGGGTCGGGCTCGACTACGTCTCGTGCTCGCCCTTCCGCGTGCCTGTGGCGCGACTGGCTGCTGCCCAAGCTGTTGTGACGCTGGCCCGCAAGCGCGGCAAGAAGGTCGCGCGCTCCCCGACCGATGTGCCCGCACGCAGCGGCGGGCCAGCTGACCAAGGATCCAGATCGTGAAAACAGCACACCCGCTTTGCTCGTTGGTCCTGGGCCTTTGTGCCACGGTCCTGCTCGTTTCGGCGCCGGCACAAGCCAAACGCAAGCTCAAGGTCTACATCTCGGTGGACATGGAAGGGGTCGTGGGCGCGGTCACCGAGCAGCAGCTGGGGCCCAAGGGCTTCGAGTACCAGCGCTTCCGCGAGTTCATGACCAACGAAACCAATGCGGCCATCAAAGCGGCCTACGATGCTGGGGCGACCGAGATCCTCGTCTCGGACTCGCACGGCAACGGTCAGAACCTGCTGATCGAGCGTCTGCCCGCGAGCGTGCAGGTCGTGCGATCCTGGCCGCGGCCGTTGATGATGATGCAGGGGATGGACGCCACGTTCGACGCCGCCATCTTCCTCGGTTACCACACCAGCACCTCGGCCCTGCACGGAGTGCGTGCCCACACCTTGTCGAGCGCTCGCTTGGCCGAAGTGCGCCTGAACGGCGTCGCCATGAGCGAGGCATCCCTCAACGCGGCCGTTGCCGGCCATTTCAATGTGCCGGTCGTGCTGATTTCGGGCGACGACGCGACCGTGAACGAGGCCCGGAGCGTCATCGGGCCCGTGGAGGGCGCGGTCGTGAAGTGGGCCTACAGTTTCCACTCGGCACGCAGCTTGACTCCCCAGGCTGCCTACAAGCTGATCGGCCGCAAGGTGCGCAGCGCGCTGCGGCGGCTCGACGAGTTCCGCCCCTACAAGCCGAGAGCACCGTTGCAGCTCGACGTGCGCTTCAAGAACTACCGGCCTGCGCAGGTGTTGGCGCTGCTGCCGATCGTCGATCGCACGGACTCGCACAGCATCCGCTACCGCGCAACGAATGTGCTCGAGGTCTTCCGCTTCCTGGAGTTCATGTTGTCGTACAATGCCGACCTTGCCCCTTAGGGCCCGCGGAAGAATAACTCGTGTGTTTCGGTGAGGACTGGGCACCGCTGGCGAAGCGCGACGACGAGGAGTATTGGGGAATGGGGAACGGAGTCGACCGGACCCGGGGGGTGCGATGGTGGCTGGCGAGCTGGCCAGAGAATGACGACCCACGATATTCCGACCCTGCACGACGTGTTTCGGGCGCGCAGGCGTGTCTATCGCTACTTGAAGCCCACGCCCCTGCATCACTACGCGAGCCTTTCCGATCTGCTCGGGGCGCGCGTGTGGGTCAAGCACGAAAACCACCAGCCCACGGGCGCGTTCAAGGTGCGTGGCGGTCTGAACCTGGTGGCGGGGTTGAGCCCGCAGCAGCGCCAGGCTGGCCTGTTCACGGCTTCTACCGGCAATCACGGACAGAGCATCGCCTTTGCAGCGCGCGCTCACGGCGTCCGGGCTACGATCGCCGTGCCGGACAACGCCAACACGGGCAAAGTGGCCGCGATGCGCGGCCTGGGCGCAGAGGTCGTGTCCTACGGGCCGGATTTCGACGTGGCACGCGAGTGGATCACGGCCGTGGCCCAAGAACGGGGAGGCTGCTACGTCGGCCCAACGGACGCTCCGCTGATCCAAGGCGTCGGCACCTACGCTCTCGAGATCTTGGAGGAGCTGCCCGACGTGGACATGGTGTTCGTTCCGGTGGGAGGCGGCAGCGGCGCGTCGGCGGTAAGCATCGTTGCCAAGAGCATCAATCCACGGATCCAGGTGATCGGTGCTCAATCCGCTCAGGCGCCTGCCATGCAACTGAGCTGGAAGTCGGGGCAGATGGTCAACGCCGAGATGAAGACGTTTGCCGAAGGTGTCGCAACGCGGGTT
>JAKSBK010000260.1 GCA_022361155.1 Pseudomonadota bacterium | reverse complement strand
CGGGCGTGACCTGGTTGACTTTCTTGTCTGTGGTTTGAGCGCTCAACATCACCGCAACCAGCAGCGTGTAGGGATCGCTATGGTTCAGGGGGATACCGGGCTGCGGGTACAGCTCGTCCAGCACCTGCATGATCCGACGTGTCTTTTCAGCGAGCTTCATCAGCGGATCCCCGGACTCGAGCAGCCGACGCGAGTCCGGTATCTTCCGAAACGCCCCATTCTCCCTAGACCCTAGGGCCCGGCATACTGCTCGACCGTCTGCTCAATAGCTCCAAACACGGACTTTCCCCTGGCGTCTTTCATTTCGATCCGGACGCGATCGCCGAAGCGCATGAAGGGAGTCCTCGGCTCCCCGTGCTCCAGCGTCTCCAGCGTTCTGCGTTCGGCCAAACACGACGAGCCCACGCTCCGGTCGACGTTCGACACGGTACCCGAGCCGACAACCGTGCCAGCACCAAGCCGGCGCGTCCGAGCCGCGTGTGCCAGAAGCTGCGCGAAGTTGAAGGTCATGTCGACGCCCGCGTTGGGCTGCCCAAAGAGCTCCCCGTTGAACACCGTCACTAGCGGCAGGTGGATCCTGCAATCACGCCACGCGTCACCAAGCTCATCGGGGGTCACCACGACCGGGGCGAAGGCCGTGGCGGGTTTGCTCTGGTAAAACCCGAAACCCTTCGCCAGCTCGCCCGGCACGAGGTGTCGCAGTGTGACGTCGTTGAGCAGCGCTAGGAGCACGATGTGGTCGGATGCCGCCTGCTCCGAGGTGCCCATGGGCACGTCGTCCGTAACCACGGCTACTTCCGCTTCGAAATCGATGCCCCATGCTTCGTCTGCCACCTCGATTGGGGCGTGCGGCCCCGTGAAATCGTCCGAGCCACCTTGGTACAGCAACGGATCGGACCAGTAGCTGGGCGGCATCTCGGCTCCGCGCGCTTTGCGCACCAGCTCGACGTGGTTGACGTATGCGCTGCCGTCCACCCAGTGAAACGCCCTCGGAAGCGGCGCCCGCACCTGCTCCGGCACGAACTTGCGCGCCCCGCTAACCTCGTTCGCGTTGAGGCGCTCGTACACCTCCTGCAGCTGCGGCTTCGAAACGATCCAGGTATCGAGCGCGTGCTGCAGAGTCGACGCGATACCGGGTACCGCCGTGCAGCGTGTGAGCTCGCGGTCAACCACCGCCAACACCCCATCGCGACCACGACTCAGCGAAGCCAGCTTCATCCGCTATCTTTCCGCTTCCAAGACTCCACGTAGCCGGTCCATTCGACGCTCGTTGCCTTGGCGGTCACCGCCAGCGCGTCGCGGGTATCCACCATGACAGCCACTTCGTCGGTTGCTTCTCTAGCAGCCTTCTGGCCTGCACGGAAGGCCCGGGGATGCGGCCCATGGGCAAAGCCGGCCGGATGAAGGGTCAGCATGCCGGGACGCACGTCGTCGCGGCTAAAGAAACTGCCACGATGATAGAAGATGACCTCGTCGTAGTCGTTATTGTTGTGAAAGAAGGGAACCTTGAGAGCACCTGGATCACTCTCGATCGGCCGTGGGCAGAAGGTGCAGACCACAAAGCGCTTGCACAGAAACGTGGTATGAGCCGAGGGGGGCAAGTGGTAGCGGTCACTGATCAAGGGGCGCAGGTCACGCCAGTTTATTCTGGCGGGCAGTAGGTCACCCTGCCATCCCACCGTATCGAGCGGATTGAACGGAAAGGTCACACGGCTCAGCGTCTCGTCCCGCTTGATCACCACCTGCCAACGCTCACGCGCCCGCTGTGTTCCAAACGTCTCGTTGAGCTCGGGAACCGCCAACATGGCGGGGTCGAAGAACGCGTGCTGACCCACCAAGCCTCGCTCCGGCAACGAGTAGCCGTCGTTCGTAGCCTCGATCAACAACAGAGTGGCGGGCTGCGTGACCTCGACCCGCCACTGAAGACCCCTCGGCAACACGAGGTAGTCGCCTTCCTTCCATGCCAGGTGGCCGAAATCGCAAAAAAGGTCCCCGGCTCCTGCATGCACGAAAAGCAGCTCGTCGCCGTCGGCGTTGCGAACCAGGTGGTCCATGTCGGAGCCCACCCGCCACAAGCGCATCCTGCAGTGCGCGTTGACGAGCACGGCATCGGCGTCCCATGGTGAAGGCTCGAGCTTCTCCAGCTTGCCCAGATCAAAGGCGCGAGGTCTGAGCGGCCCTTCCCACTCGATCCATCCGGTGGGCGGATGTGCGTGCAACAGATGCGAGGCCGGTCCGAAAAAGCCCTCGCGCCCAAACTCGCGCTCGTAGGTCTCGTCCGGCAGATCACAATGGGCCTGACGGGGCGCTCTGCCGGCGACACGCGGAAAGGTCAATCCTCGTCGATTGCTCATGGCTTGAGCACTCCGCGCCGAATCTGGTCCAGTTCAATCGAGTCAAAAAGCGCCTGAAAGTTCCCCTCGCCGAAGCCTTCGTCGCCGCGTCGCTCGATCAGTTCAAAGAAGATAGGCCCGATGACCGTCTCCGTAAAGATCTGTAGCAGGAGGCGTGACTGGCCCTCCCCCGTCGTCCCGTCGACCAGCACCCGATGTGTCCTCAGCCGCTCTGTGTCTACACCGTGACCCGGCAGGCGCTTGTCCAGCAGCTCGTAGTAGGTATCCGGTGTTTCAAGGAACTTCGCTCCCTGTTCCCGCAGGACCTCGATGCTGGCAAATATGTCGGCGCACGAGAGCGCAACGTGCTGTACGCCCTCACCCTTGTACGCAGCCAGGTACTCTTCGATCTGGGATCTATCATCGGTAGCTTCGTTGATTGGTATACGGATCTTCCCGCAAGGACTCGTCATAGCACGGCTGATAAGTCCTGTGTGTTTACCCTTGATATCAAAGAACCGAATCTCTCGAAAACCAAAGAGTTTCTCATAAAACCTTGCCCATTGATCCATGCGGCCTCTATGAACGTTGTGCGTAAGATGATCGATGTCGACCATGCCGGAGCCGTCAACTTGCATGGACTCGTCCTTCAAGCGAACGAAATCGACATCGTAGATCGAACGCTCGCCATACCGATCCACTAAATAGATGAGGCTTCCCCCAATTCCGCGGATAGCTGGAATGCTGAGCTCCATCGGACCCACGGGACCCTTGTACGGTTCCGCGCCACAGCCGACTACCCGCTCGAACGCCTGCGAGGCGTCGCGCACCCTGAAGGCCAGAGCGCAGATCGACGGGCCGTGCACCTTCGCGAATGCCTGTGAGAAGCTGTCCGGCTCCGCGTTGATCAGAAAGTTGATCTCGCCTTGCCGATATAACGTCACCTGCTTTGAGCGATGGCGCGCCACGGCCCGGAAGCCCATCGTCTCGAACAGCCTCCCCAGCTCGAGAGGCTCGGGCGATGTGTACTCGACAAACTCGAAACCGTCCGTCCCAGCTGGATTGTCCGCCGCTTCTTGCACCTGCATCTCCCATCCATTCTCCGGCCCGGGATTGGCCAGCGTACGAGCAAGCGCCCTCCACACCAGATCTTCTATGATGGGTTGCACAGCTCGTGCTGTCCACCGAAGCGCAAGATCTGCCAGTCGGGCCTGCCCCCACGAGATCCTTGCAGCGAGATTGAAACGGCGATTGAGGTTGGCCTAGCCTTAGCCTAGCCAGCCTGCTTCGGCGGGCACGGGGAGTTCTCCCGGCCTGGTGTGCCCCGATCGCCGTTGAACTCCGACATGCCCTGGCACCAACTGCCTGCACGATCGTTGTCGTGCGCGTCCAAGTAGACGGGATCCAACGACAGACTTGCCCCGGCGCCAAGCTGAAAGCCGCGCGCTCTGTCGTAGCTCACTTCGTCGATCAACGTGCCACGACACACTAACGACAGCGTGCCCTGCGAATTCGACAACGTCAAACCTGAATACACATAGTCCGGCACGAAACCGGGCGCAGCGCTTCGAGCCATGGTGATATAGTCGCCGCTTTCCACCATCATGTCCGCATCGATTACGTGCGAACGAGAGCCCAGCTCGCACCCTCGCAGATTGAAGCCCTCGCCAGCCGAAGCAACGTAGAGCTCGAACCACTCGCCGCGCGCGTCGCTAAGCTGCTTGGGATCGCTCATCAACTCGCTGATGATAAGCTGTCCGTGCGCTGAGGGGGCCGGAGCACCAGCGGCCTGCCAAGCATCCACGAAAGGCACCGCCGCGTCGCCGGCACTGCCTCCGCCGCCCGACTCCGACGACCGTGGCCCCGACCCCGCCGATCCACGCTCAGCGCACGACGACGCGTCCGGCCACGGGCGCAGACCCCGAGCCGCAAGCGGCGGATCCAGGGAACACCCGCATATGGCCGCAGTACCCATAAGGCACAAACCGAGCTTCAACCTAGCCATCGGATTCGTGCATCGCATGCCGTCCTCCCGTCGGCCCAGGCTCGACCGACTCACGAGGTTCTCGGCCACCGTGACCGCCAGTTGCGTGCGAGGCGTCGTCCCAGTCGAAACCGATGCCAGAGCCAGCGCGCCCGCAGGCCCGGACCGAGGAATAGCAGCCCTATTCCGCAGGGCCGGGCCGAGGACGTAAGCGGCTATGGCGCCATTCTGGACAGGAACGTCACGGCGCTAGCTGCCGCAGCACATACTCCAAGATACCCCCATGCAGGTAGTACTCTACCTCGCGCGGTGTATCGAGCCTGGCGGTTACCTGGAACTGTCTGCCGTCCGCCTTCACGGTCAGCACACAGCCAGGACGCAGTCCGCTTGCGATACCCTCGATCGAATACAGTTCCTCACCGCTGAGCCCCAGCGACATCCGCGATTGTCCCGAATCAAACTCGAGCGGAAGCACGCCCATGCCGATCAGGTTGGAACGGTGTATGCGCTCATAACTCTCCGCGATCACAGCCCGCACTCCCAGCAGCTTGGTCCCCTTGGCGGCCCAGTCGCGGGAGGAGCCCGTTCCGTATTCCTTACCTGCGAGGACCAGCAGTGGAACCCGCCTGGCTTGATAGCGGACCGAAGCCTCGTACACGGACATGTGCTCCCCTTCGGGAAAAAGGCGAGTAACGCCGCCTTCGCTTCCCGGAGCGAGCTCGTTGCGCAATCGAATATTCGCGAAGGTGCCACGCACCATGATTTCGTGGTTCCCGCGTCGGCTACCGTAGGAATTGAAATCGCGAGGTCTTACTCCCCGCTCCTGAAGATACTCGGCTGCCGGGCTGCCGAGCGCGATCCCTCCGGCAGGAGATATGTGATCGGTCGTCGTGGTGTCTCCCACCATGACAAGCACACGCGCGCCTGCCACATCGCTTGGCGGTGCCGGCTGGCCGCGGGTCACGTTCTCGAAGAACGGCGGCTTCCGAGCGTAGGTGGAACGCTGGTCCCACGCGTAGGTGCTCCCCGTGGGTACGGCGAGCTCGCGCCACTGCTCCGGCCCCTCGAAGACGTTGGCGTAGCGCCGCTTGAACATTTCGCTCTTGACCGCACAACGCATGGTCTCACGGATCTCGCGCTCCGAGGGCCAGATATCCCTCAGGAAGATCGGCTCGCCCCGTGACCCGCTACCGAGTGGGTCCTGCTCGAAATCGAAATCCATGTGGCCGGCGAGTGCATAGGCCACGACCAGCGGCGGCGAGGCCAGGTAGTTCGCCCGTACGGCCGGATTGATCCTGCCCTCGAAGTTCCGGTTTCCGGACAGCACCGCAGCGGCGATGAGGTTCCCGCTCCTGATGCCCTCCACGATGGCGGCATCCAGGGGCCCCGAATTGCCGATACAGGTGGTACAGCCAAAACCAACGAGGTGAAAACCGAGCATCTGCAGCGGCTCCATCAGACCGGCTTCGGTGAGGTAGTCGCTGACCACCTGCGATCCGGGTGCGAAGCTGGTCTTGACCCACGGCTTGCTGCGCAGTCCCCTTTCGCTGGCCTTCCTTGCCACAAGCCCGGCGGCTATCAAGACAGCAGGGTTCGAGGTGTTCGTGCAGCTGGTGATCGCCGCAATAACCACGCTGCCGTGGCGAAGGGTGAACGCACCACGCTCGGTGACCGTTTCGACGCTCGCATGCGGCGCGTCGGGGCCCTCGCCGCTGAGCATCTCCGTCGCCGCGGCGCTCCATGCCGCCTTCGCTCGTCTCAGTAGGATCCGATCCTGGGGCCGCCGAGGCCCTGCAAGCGAGCTCTCCACGTCGCCAAGGTCAAGCTCGAGCGTTTCGCTGAATCGAGGTGTGAGCGACTGCGCCGTCCGAAAGAGAGCCTGTTCCTTACAATAGCGTTCGACCAAGTCGATCTGACCCGGATCACGTCCAGTGAAGCGCAGGTAGTCCAGCGTTTCGTCGTCGACGGGGAAGAAGCCACAGGTAGCCCCGTACTCGGGGGCCATGTTGGCGATGGTGGCTCGATTCGGGAGGGACAACTCGCTCAGTCCCTCACCATAGAACTCGACAAACTTGCCGACCACGCCTCGAGCCCGCAGCATCTCGGTCACGGTGAGCACCAGGTCGGTCGCGGTCACGCCCTCACCGAGACTTCCTTTGAGCTTGCAGCCGACCACCTGAGGCAGCAGCATGGATATGGCTTGCCCCAGCATGGCTGCTTCCGCCTCGATTCCACCCACACCCCAGCCCAAGACTCCCAGACCATTCACCATCGTCGTATGTGAATCGGTGCCCACCAGCGTGTCCGGGTAGGCCAGGGTTTCACCATCACCTTTCGAGGCGAAAACCACGGACGCCAGGTACTCGAGATTGACTTGATGAACGATGCCGGTGCCCGGGGGCACAACACGCAGGCCCCGAAACGCGCTTTGCCCCCAACGCAAGAAGAGATAGCGCTCGGCGTTCCGTTCGAACTCGAGCCTCACGTTGTCTTCGAAAGCGCGCTTGCTGCCATACGAGTCAACTTGCACAGAATGGTCGATCACCAGATCCACCGGCTGCAGCGGATCGATGCGGGCGGGATCGCCTCCCATCTCCGCGAAGGCTTCGCGCATGGCCGCCAGATCCGCGACTGCCGGAACACCCGTGAAATCCTGCAGCAGCACGCGCGCCGGTCGATACCCTATTTCCTGCTTGGGTGCTGCTGCCGCGTCCCACCGGGCGGCCCTCTCGATATCCTCGGGACGAACCGTGACCCCGTCTTCATGACGCAGCAGGTTCTCCAACAGCACCCGGATTGAGTAGGGCAGCCTCTCTACCTCCCCGAGTCCAGCCTTCGACAGGGCATCGAGCCGAAATATCGTGACTCGGCCCTCGGCCAACTGCAGCGGGTGACGGCTCGAGAAACTGTCGTTTGCCATGTTCGTTCCCATCCAGGGCTGGTCAGCCCGCGATGTGCCGTAGCTTCATCTGGACATCGCTGGACCAGTGATTCTCGAACGCCCTGACAGCGGTGCCTAGGTAGCGTACGTAGTCGCTAAAAACTTCGTCCCCCCATCGTTGCCTTATCGTGTCCTCGTGCGCTCTCAAACGTCGCAACCATTCGCCAGTTGTCCGCCCGTAGCTCTCCCGCTGAGTCCGAAGTTCTACTATTTCCCAGTATGGATTGACTGCCGCGACAAGCTCCTCCAAGCGTGAGTTGAGCCCTCCTGGAAAGATGACGTCCGCGGTGAACTGCAGGTCAGCCAGGTCCTTCCGATCCCGGGGAACGCGGTTTCTCAGAATCGCCTGAAAACCAAAGCATGCACCTGGCTTCACCCAGCTCGCGCACTTGCGGAAGTACTCGCGATAGATCTCGATCGCGAGGCCATCGTGAGATTGAGCCGGCGAACACAGGTGATCGATCATCTCCAGCGACTGCAGAGCGTCGTACTTCTCGGTGGGTCGATAGTCCTTGTAGTCGACGCACCAAGCGCTGGCGCCTCGCAAGCGACGCGACTGGATCTCGGCGTGCTGAGCAGGAGAGAGCGTAATCCCGTGGACTCGCTTGGTGCCTCTCGATACGAGGTAGGCCAGATTAGCGCCCCAGCCGCAGCCTATGTCGAGCACCAACTTATCGCTGTCCACTTCGGCGTAGTCGTACAGGATCCTGCATTTTTTGACCTGGGCCTCCTCCAGGCTTTCCTTCCCCGTGAGATAGCTCGCGGAGGTATAGTGCATCTGGTCGTCGAGCCATAGACGAAAGAAGTCGTTGGAGATGTCGTAGCCCACCTCGATCTCTTGCTGGGTTGACGTCATGGCTTCAAAGCATGCCAAGAAACGAGCCGCATTTCCACCGCCACATCAATCCCTGACGGCCGTCTGGGCTTGGACCGCTACCATGAAGAAGCTACCATGGCGAGACCGTGCGGCAGCCAACCAGCCCTCGACGCGCGAGGATTACCGTCGCCTTTGAGGCTCCGTTCCATAGCGGCTGCCGTTGCTCCTGTCCAACCGACAACTTCGCCCTGCGCCTCCGGCAAAGGGTATCGGTTGTCGTCGCGCCTTGAACTGCCAGTTTTCGCGGGGATTTCGCATCACCAGAATTGCCGAACTCGACCCTATGGGCGCGCCAAAACCACTGCTCCCGATCGGCGAGGGCCGGGGGCCGCTGGCAAGGCGCGATGACGAGGAATACCGGTGAACGGTTGCCGAATCGAGCTTCCGCGTCGCTCCACCAGTGTGCATTTTTTTGCGCGTCTTCGCCAGCCGTCAAGCCTAGACGATCATGCAAGATCGCTCGTTCGCGGTAGGCAACCGCAACCTGAAACGGGAGGAAATAATCCCAATAAGGACGCCAGGACGGTGGACGCAGCCGCGGATGTGTTATACGACACCTCTATCTTGGAGAGTATTCCATATCAATGTCACCTGCAGAGTCAACTTCAACGGCGCATTCGGCAACCCTGCGTCGCCCAAAGGGAGGATCCACAATGGCCCGAGCACGGAAATCAGCCGGGGGGCGTGGTAGCGCAGAAGCCATCGAGAAACGACGAGTAGCTCGCCAACTAAACACCCTTTTCAGCGGAAAGAGCCAGAGCGGCAAGAAGCTTGACGGTCGTACGGAAAAGCGACGCCAGAGGCTGCTCAAGGAGTTGAAAGAAGGGAAGGGTGGGGAGCCGCTCAAGGCGATCGAGATCGTGACGCGGGCCCACGAATTGCTCCGGCTCGGCGAGACGGTTTCGTCGATTCGCAAGAGCGGGGTCAAGGCTCCAAAGGGCGAACTGCCACCGGAGGCTTCCGAGATCGTAAGCCGCACCCAGGCCGCATACTCGTTTGACGCTGACGCGTGGAAACTGCTTGGTATCAACATACAGAATGGCAAGGGCGCTGCGCAGGAGGCCAGGGAGGCTTCCCGGCGTGGTCGGCGCAAAGGCGCGCGTACCAAGGCTACCCGCAAGAAAACGAAGCGTCGGACGTCCCAAGCGGCCAGTCGCCGCTGACCTGGCCCGCCCAACGAGTCGGTGCTGGGGCCGGCCCCTGACGGACCCGAAGCGGGTCATCGACAAGCTGACGCCGGCGCGCTAAAGGGTCGGGTCTCAAGGCGCCGTAGCCAAGTGGTAAGGCAGAGGTTTGCAAAACCTCCATTCACCGGTTCGAATCCGGTCGGCGCCTCCGGACTGGTCGCTTCAACCGCGTGACATTGGTCGATGATCGCGGTCGAGCTGGTGCCGGATGCAAGGACGGCGACACAAGGAATGGCAGGTCCCATTTCGAGGAGGAGAACGCGGCAGACGGCGCCAGACCGGCCGCGATGGCGATCGAGATCACGCGGTTGAAGGCCTAGTATTGCTAGTCGTCGCGCCTTGCCAGGAGCGCCCGGACCTCGACGAAGCGGGAGAGTTATTGTCGAACGGGTCCCACCTGTAGCGTTCACTCCGAGTCTTTCGCTTGACCGATTGGGTCTGGTCGTTGTGTGTGCGAGAGGGAGCGATTCACGATCAGGGCGCCCAGGATCAACAGACGTCCTGGCGCTCGGGGCCACGGTAGGTGCGGTGGCAGGTACTCTGACCGCCCTCAACGACTTTGGGGCTGTTTGGCTCTGGCTCGATGGATGGGCCGATCGAATGCTGCTGTTCGGGAGATTGCTCTGCTTTCAGCCCCCTGCGGGAGCCGTGGCAGGCGCCTTGCTGGGTCTAGCGGCGCAGCGGTTGGCCTCGGCAGACGAGCGCTGGCTTGCCACGAGCGGCAGCCTGCTGCTATTGCCCGGCACGATCGTCGTTGGCCATCTTTCGTTTGCCGGACCCAAAGCATCCGAATTGCCGGGCCGGCCGCTGCTCGAAGCCTTCGTCGTGGGCGCCCTGTTCGCCGGTACCTGGCTTGCGCTTCGCCTCGCCCAAGTACTGGTGCGCGAAGCCGAAGACGCGACAGGACCGAAACGGGCAGGACTCGCCGGCTGCCTGCTGCTGGCCGGCTTTGTGTTGTGCAAGATCAATCAGCTGGTCCTGCCGCGGCTCTACTCCCATGCACACGCCACCGTCAGCGTGATCAGTGCCTTTACTTTCGCGCTCATGACGGTGGTTTGTTTGGCGGGCCGCCGCGGACGAAGAGCTCGTCATGGGCTGGTCCCCTGCGGACTGACTGCGTTGTGCATCTCGCCGCTCGTGCTTGGTGCCAATCTGCTGACCCTCGACCGGCACCAGAATCTGCGCGTCGCACTCCTCGATCCTCGAGCTTCGAACTCCCGCGCGCTTCTGCTGGCAGCTGAGCCCTTGCTCCTCCGCCAGCGCCAGAGACCATCGAGTGCCGTGGCGCGTGCCCGGGCGGCGCGGCTCGCGCGCGAGCAACACGCGGACTCCCTCTCGGGGACCTACATCGATCTGCCCAATGCGCACATCCTGCTCATCACGATCGACGCACTGCGGGCGGATCACCTTGGAACCTACGGCTATGGGCGGCCGGTCTCACCGAACATGGACGCCCTCTCTCGCCAGGCGGTCGTCTTCGAACGAGCGTATGCGCAGGCTCCACATTCCAGCTTCTCCCTTGCATCGCTGATGGCGTCGGAGTACCTGCACGAGACGGTTGAGTTGAAAGAGCCGCTTCCCAAGGCCACCCTGGCGACGGCCCTGGGTGCCTACGGCTACCACACCGCTGCCTTCTATACCCGCGGCATCTTCCATACGGCTGGCAGGGAGCTTCGGCCGTACGACCGTAGTGCCTTCGGGTTCGCCCGACACGAACACCGTAACCTCGATGCCGCAGCCGCCACCGCGCGTGCGTTGCTGGAGATCGACCGCGTTGCTTGCGGCAACGACAGGCCCGTCTGTCTATGGATCCACTACTTCGACGTCCACGAGCCCTATCGGGCCGACTCCTTCGGCAGTTCGGATCTGGATCGCTACGACAGCGAAATAGCACGAGTCGATCGTGCGGTTCAGATCCTGATCTCCAAGATGCGTGGTTGTACCCAGCGGCCCGTAATTGTCGCCATCACCGCAGACCATGGAGAGGAGTTCCGGGAGCACGGAGGCGTTTACCACGGTTCCTCCCTGTACGACGAGCAGACACGTGTTCCGCTCATCGTAAGCGTTCCCGGCTGGAAGCCGATCCGGGTTGGGACGCCGGTCGAGCTGGTGGACGTGGCGCCGACGTTGCTCGCGCTCGTGGGAGTAACCAAGCCGCTCAGCATGCGCGGCAACGATCTGCGGCCGCTCATGCTCGGAAACCGGTTCGACGTGGGTCCTGCCTTTTCGGCTGTCGTGCACAAGCGCATGGCCGTGCGATGGCCTTACAAGCTCATCGCCGACCTCCGTTTCGGCCTGTATGAGCTCTACGACCTAGGTCTCGACCCACGCGAGCGCAACAACAGGGCCGATGAGCACCCCGAGCTGCTCGAATCCCTCCGGGGTGAGATTTATGCTTGGCTCGATTCGCTGCGGCGCCAGCCGAGCCCCGATCCGGTACAGGACTCGGCGCGGTGGCGCCTTGCTATCGACCGCGGCCGGCTGGCAGACGGACGCTCCGTTCAGCCACTGTGCCAACTCGTGCTCGATTCGAGCGCGCCGATCGAACTTCGCGTCGAGGCCAGCCGCATTCTGGGACGACTGCGCGACCAAGGCGCCCGTGCGAGCCTGCTCGTCGCCATGAAGTCCAGCAATCCGGATCTTTCGGCCGAGGCGAGCATAGCGCTAGGACGCCTGGGCGACGAAGCTGCAGGCGTGAGACTGCGACAGCTCGTTCATGCCGAGGAACCGACACTGCGCACCAGGGCCGCGGTATCGCTGGCCGTGCTTCGAGACACGGCGGCCGTGCCGGGACTGATCGACGCCCTGTGGCTTGCCCCGACCAGCTACGAGCGCGAGGACGCGGTCCGATGGCTGGGTCGCTTGGGCGATCCGGATGCGCTCGAGCCGCTGCTCACCCTGCTGCCCGACGTACGGCTACGTTACTTGGTGGTAGTTGCCCTTGGGCAGCTAGGCGATCACCGCGCCTACGATGCGCTCGTCGACGTGCTCTCATGGGAAAGGCAATCCAACGTCAGAGACAATGTGGTCAGAGCCTTGGGACTTCTGGGCGATCCTCGTGCGCTGGACCAGGTTCTCGAGCTCGCGGTTAGGGAGCCGGAGCTCAAGTACGCCCCGGAAACCCTGGTCCGCCTGGGCGCACTCCAGCGAGGACTTGTGGGTGGAAGCAATGTCAGCCGGAGGCGACCCGGTTCCGCCGGTTTTCGGCTCTGCCATCGTGCAAGGCCCAACCACGACTGGGACTACCAGCATCAGAGCTGGTGCGAGTCGCGGGGGTCACGCGTGTCGTTGCGGCTTGAAGTGCCGGATGCAGTGCGAACGAGCCCCGTGACTACCGTGGTCATCACCCTGCGACGCCAGGATTCGCCTGGTGCTGCGACGGTCGACCTGCGCCTCGGCGGCGTCGACCTCCCCAGCCTGGGCGTCGACGGCCGGTGGTCCGAACACCGCTACTCACTGCCGTCAACGGTGTTCTCAGGCGCCACAGCCCAGGCAGTGCTTCAAGGGCCGCCCGGTGCGCGGTTTGCCATCGACCACATGCTGCTTGTGCCCAGGATGTGTGGCCTGCAGTCTTGGTTCGGTGAGTGTCGGGATCACGATTCGACGCACGCGCTCACCCGAGATTGAAGCCTCGGACGACCCTGAAGACGTCCCCGTCTCGACGGCCAATCGCTACAAGCTGCGCAGCCGCGTCGAGCAGCATCGCTGGCCCTCGACCGAACGGCACGTCTCCAATCACCGCGTTCAAGCTGACCCGTCTTCCGTGCCTTGCGTCTGCGAGCCCGGTCGCCGTCAGCCAAAGCCGCGGCAGCCAGCAACAGGCAGTCGTGGCTGGCAGAAGCGCCTGCCTGAGTCGCAACCGCGCTTCGTTCTGGCCGGCCGCTGCACGCCTCATCAACCCTACCGAGAGCGCCGATTCCACCGAAAACGGCGAGACCGCGGTCCGTCTGAGCTGCACCAGGTGCCCCACGGTGCCGAGTCGCTCTGCAACGTCTCGAGCGAGCGATCGCACATAGAACCCACTGCCGCAACGGACCCGGAAAACCACAAATGGAGCGGCGTAGTGGATGAGCTCAAGAGCGTGAAGCTCGACACGGCGCGGCATGGGATCCACGTGCTCACCGCGGCGTGCCTTCCGATACAGTGCCTCACCACCTTGCTTGATCGCGCAGACCGCTGGCGGCCTCTGAGCATAGCCTCCGACCAAGGGGCGCCATGCCTGCTCGATACGGGTCGCTGACAGCCCATCTGGCAAGGGCTCCGATCGAGTCACCGATCCCTCCGCGTCGAGCGTATCGGTCTCGCTCCCAAGCTCCAGTGTGCCTTCGTATTCCTTGGGTCTGCCCACCACATAGGGCGCGAGCTTGGTCGCTTCGCCGACCAGAATCGGCAGCAAACCTGTGGCCATGGGATCGAGTGTGCCAGCGTGACCCACGCGCCGAGATCCCAGGGCGCGACGCGCAAGCCCGACCACATCGTGGGAGGTCAGGCCACGAGGCTTGTCGACGAGGAGCAGACCGGCAACGAGCCGCGCTGGCTGATCGCGCCCGAGGTGCGACTGGCGGGCAGCATCGGCGAGCGAGTCCAGCGCACTAGGTTTTGGCTTCACCCTTGCCCTCCAGGTGAATCTCATCCAGCAGGGCATCTATGCGAGCCGCCCGCTCCTCACCCCCGTCCCAGACAAACGAGAGCTTGGGTGTATGACGCAGGGCCAGGCGCGGACCCAGGAGCCGGCGCAAACGGCCGTTTCCTCGCTGCAGCGCCGAAACGGCGGCCTGCCGCCTCGATGGCTCGCGGCAATCCAAGACCCTTACGTACACGCGGGCCGTTCGCAGGTCGTTGCTCACACACACATGGGTGACGTAAACGTCCTGCGCGCCCGGATCGCGCAGTGCGCCCCGCACAAGTAGCTCCATGAGCACCTGGCGCACACGGTTGGCGACTCGCTCTGCTCGGTTGCCGGACATCCAGATCAGCACCAACTAAGGGCCCGCGGAAGAATAACTCGTGTGTTCGGTGAGGACTGGACGCCGCTGGCGAGGCGCGGCCCTCTGCGATCTGCACAGGTTATGGTGTGGAGGGTCCTAACGCGGCTCAACATGCTGGGCCGCTGGAGGCTGGTCAAAAAACTCATTCAGGTGCAGCAGCTCCGCGCTTCGGTTGGTCGTCACAGCCTCCGTAGCGGTTTGCACGAAGTTGCCGATACTGTCCAGCATGGAGCTTGCGTGGCGTCCACTGTTGCTAACCACAGCAAATCCCAAGCCCATCGTGGTCTTGCTGTCCAGATGATCCACCTCCGCCCCCGCAACGTTGAACCGGTTGCGAGCTCGGTCGAGGATTCTGCGCACGACCGCCCGCTTGCTCTTCAGCGAGCGATTGCCTGGTAGGGCCAACGTGATTCGACAAACGCCAACAACCATTACGCCCTGTGGGGTCCGTCCAAGCCTAGATCCTAGAGCGTCGCTTCTACTTCCTCCAGCTCGAAGCACTCGATGATGTCGTGCTCCTTGATGTCTCCGAAGCCGTCCAGACTGATGCCGCATTCGTAACCCGAGGTCACTTCGCGCACATCTTCTTTGAAACGCCGCAAGGAGCGGACCTGACCCTCCCAAACCTGCGTTGAATCGCGGACGAGTCGTACTTTGCCGGAACGAAGCATCTTGCCGTCCAATACGAAACACCCAGCTATCGCGCCTATCTTGGGTATCGCAAACACACGCCGGACCTCGGCCCTGCCTAGCGGCTTTTCCACCAGCTTGGGTGCCAGTAGGCCGGACATGGCCTTCTTCACGTCATCAATGGCTTCGTAGATCACCGCGTAGAGACGGATGTCGACGCCCTCCGATTTCGCGGTAGCCGCCGCCCCTCCGGCCGGTCGCACGTGGAAGCCGATAACCGTAGCGTTGGAGGCGCTCGCCAGCATCACATCGTTTTCGGTGATTCCACCGACCCCCGAATGGATTACGTGCACCTTGACGCTGTCGGTCGACAAATCCGCCAACGCTTTGACCAACGCCTCCGCCGACCCCTGAACGTCAGCTTTGACCACCACTTTCAGCTCCTGCAGTTCCCCTTGCTGCTGCTTCTGAAGCTGAAGAAGCTGATCCAATCCGACCTTTGCGGGAGCTGCGCCAGCGGCGGCCCGCGGAGCCCTCCGCCGATCGGCAAGCTGTTGCGCCGCCTTGGTATCGGTCACGACGTAGAATGCATCGCCCGCGCCGGGAACCTCGCTCAGCCCGAGCACTTCGACCGGCGTTGAAGGAAGCGCCTGCGCGGCCTGCTTGCCCCGGTCATCCGTCATCGCCCGCACCTTGCCCCAGGCGCCGCCGGCAACGACGAAGTCACCGGTTCGTAGCATTCCGTTACGTACCAGCATGCTGGCCACGGGTCCGCGGCCCCGATCGAGGTACGCCTCCAATACCACGCCCTCGCCTGGAACCCGTGGATTCGCCTGCAGCTCCAGCATTTCGGACTGAAGCAGAACGCTCTCCAAGAGCTTGTCAAGACCCTCGCCGGTGTGCGCCGAGACATTGACAGCGATCGTGTCACCGCCCCACTCCTCTGGCTGAAGGCCTTCTTTGGCAAGCTCGGTCCTTATTTGATCCGGGCGCGCCTGTTCCCGGTCGATCTTGTTGACTGCCACCACGATGGGCACTTTGGCATCCCTGGCGTGATTGATGGCCTCCTTTGTCTGCGGCATTACACCGTCGTCGGCGGCTACCACCAAGACCACGATATCGGTGGCTTGGGCGCCTCGGGCCCTCATGGCGGTGAATGCTTCGTGACCCGGGGTATCGAGGAACACGACCGAGCCCTGGGCTGTATCCAGGCGGTAGGCTCCCAGATGCTGCGTGATCCCCCCGGCTTCGCCCGATACCACGTCGGTCCTGCGGAGGCGGTCGAGCAAGGACGTCTTGCCGTGGTCGACGTGCCCCATGACCGTGACCACCGGTGCGCGTACCTGCCAGTCTCCTCCTTCGTCCTTGAAACGTCCTCGAGCTTCTTGAACCAGCTCCTCATCGCTGATCGCAACGTTCTCCACTTCGTAGTCAAACTCACTTGCGAGGAGCTTTGCCGTGTCGGCGTCAAGGGTGCTGTTGATATTCACGCCGCCCATTCCGAGCTGCAACAGCTTCATCAAGACGTCGGTCGCCTTCAGACTCATGCGCTGCGCAAGCGTCTGCAGTTGAATATCGTCCTCGATCCGGATCACCCGTTTCTGCGCGCCCGGCGTGGTGATTTCAGTCTTCTGCGCCTTCTTGCCGGGAGCTATCCTGCGTGCCTTGCCTGGCCGCCCCTGCTGGGTTCGGCCGGTAGGACCGATCGCGGCTCGCGCCAGCTCGCGGCGTCGTGGTGGCACAGGAGCGGGGACTTCGCGCGTCTGCCGGTGCTTCGAAACGATGCGGGAGGCAGCGCCCGGGGGCAACGGCGGAGCCCCGGGAGCCACCTCTTTGCCACGGGCGATCACGCCTGGGGGCAGATTGCTGTGCGCCAGCCGTACATTCGCAGGCGGCGGCTGCGATGGGCGGCGTCGGGAGGGCTGAGCCTTGGCTGCCGGCGACGCTGCGGGCGCCGGCGCCGGTGCGGGCGCCGCCGCGGCGGGCTG
>JAKSBK010000259.1 GCA_022361155.1 Pseudomonadota bacterium | reverse complement strand
TCTGCTTTCCCGAGTGTGAAGTTAGGTAAAGCCGGGCAAGCCCCCTGACCGGCATACCCAGAAATCCGATATGCGTGCATAGTTCCCGAAAGTCGACACCCGTGCCGGGTGCAAGGAGGCCGTCTGCGGTCGCATCGGGCGTGGTAAGAAGCGGGATGGCCGGCTCCCGCGCATTCCTCGCCGCACTGGACTTCCTAACCGCCGCGGGTGGCCCTAGACTTGCCGGCAGCGAGGTCTCCATGCTTTCTCGATGTTTGTCGCTTCTGGTGTGTTGCGGTCCGCTGCTTTGGTGCGCTTGCGGCGGCGAGCCGCCAGCACCGGGTGCGCTGGCGGGGCACGGTGGTGATGCCGGCTCGGGCCAGGCCGGGGGCGGCGCGGCAGCTGGCACCGCCGGTCCCCACGGCGGGGGCACCGGCGGTCCCCCGGTTGGGGGGCAGGTCGGTCCGCCGCCTCAGTGCGTAACCCCACAGATGGCTTGCGGCCACCAGTGCGTCGATCTCACCACATCGCACGCGCACTGCGGGCATTGTGACAACTCCTGCGGCCCAGCCGGAGTCTGCAGCGCAGGCAGCTGCATGTGCGGCCCGGGGACGAAGCTGTGCGCCAAGGCGTGCGCGGACGTGACCTCGGACCCGCATCACTGCGGCGGCTGCAAGAAGAAGTGTCCCGAAGGCGCTGCCTGTGTGGCTGGAGCCTGCGCCTGCCCACCCGGACAGGTGGCGTGCGCCAAGCGCTGCGTGGACGTCTCGAGCGATGCCAGAGCCTGCGGTGGCTGCGGAAGGCACTGCCTGCCGGGTGAAGAGTGCGTTTCCGGCCGCTGCCGGTGTCAGCCGCCCAAAACGCGCTGCAACGTCATGATGATGCCCGCGGGATGCAGCGCGGACCGCATGACGGATCCACTCAACTGCGGCGCCTGCGGTCACCGCTGCGCCGAGGGCGCGACGTGCATGGCAGGCAAGTGCCACTGCCCCCAGGGACAGCGAGCCTGCCAGGGCAGGTGCGTGGACGTCCAGACCGATAACCGCCACTGCGGCCGCTGCGGTGCCAAGTGCCCCGAAGGCGGTCACTGCGCCGCCGGTAGCTGCGAGTGCAATGTCCCGAACAACGTGGTGTGCGGCGGTCGCTGCGCGGACTTGAGCAGCGATCCGCGTCACTGCGGCTCGTGTCCGCACGTCTGCGGCGCGGGCCGAGTGTGTCAGTCCGGCCGCTGCATGTGCCTGGCACCGTTCGTCGTGCACATGCGCCAGTGCCTCGACCTGACGCGTGACCCCATGAACTGCGGCATGCCCGGCAACGTCTGCAACACGCGCGAGTACTGCCTGAACGGCGCATGCGACTGCCGGCCGGGTCTCACGCGCGTGGGTCGCGTGTGCCACGATCTGATGGCGGATGCCGCCAACTGCGGCCAACCGGGCATCGCTTGTCCCATGGGCCAGAAGTGCGCCAACGGGCAATGCCAACCCGGTCCCTGTCCGCCGGGCAAGAGAGCCTGCAATCGGGGTTGCGTCGACTTCGACACCGATCCTCTTCACTGCGGCGCCTGCGTCATGGAGACCGTGCCGGTCCTGCCCTGCGCCACTTCCGAAGTCTGTGTCGACGGAATGTGCACGGCCTTTGTTCCCGGCGTGGGCTGCACGCAGTGTCCCTGTGCGAGCTGCCGCGGCATGCATCCGAGCTGCATGCTGTATCCGGGCACGCACGACGTCATTTGCGCCGCCGGCGCCGGCGGGATGATGCCTCCCGTTCATTAGCGGCCTACTTGGTCATGACCACGAGCTTGTCTATGGGACCGAAGAGGATCGGTCCGCTCTCGTTCGTGGCTTCTTCCCTCAGCTTGAACTGGCCGGGCCGCTCTTCGCTCACCGTGAGATGCCGGGTGCGGTAGCGGCCCTGCTCGTAGTCGAACGTCTTGCCGTCGTCTTCATAGAGTGAAAATTTCCCCCGAATCTTGCCGTAGAAGCGCACTTCCAGCGGATGGCCGTAGGCGTCTTCGGTTTGGTTTACCGCCTCGGTCAGCATCGGAATCACCGCGCCAGCCTTCGCGAACAGCGGTATGCGATCCCCCAGATCCTCGGCGGTCACCGTGATGGATTGGTTGTTGCCGGCGAACTTTCCGGTGTAGAAATCGTACCAATCGCCTGCCGGAAGCCGAACTTGACGCGTGATCGCGTTGTTTTCGTAAAACGGTGCCACCAGCATGGACGGTCCAAACATGAACTGGTCCACCATATCAGCGACCTTCTTCATAGGGTAAGGCTCGTCTTCTTGGCTCGGATCGTGTTGGATGTCCCGAGTCTCGGGCAGCTCGAATCCGTCTTCTAGGATCATCGCCCGAATCGGAGGAATACCTTTGAAGTGGTAGTCGGCGAAAGCGCTGTAGAGATAAGGCAGCAAACGCATGCGCAGTTTGATCACGTTGCGAACCGCGTCCGTCGCCTGGCTGTAGCTCCAGGGTTTCTTGCCCGACGCCCAGGCGTTGAGCATGGCCATGGGTGAAAAGCAAACGGTTTGCAGCCTGTTCAGCCATTCGCGGCTGTTGGCGGCGGAGCGCACTTCCGGTGTCCACAGGATGCCGCCGAGGCTGGCCGTGGAAAGGCCGGTGATGTACTGGCCATGGCGATAAGCGTCGCTGTAGACGACGAAGGGGTAGCCCGAGGCTCCGCCGTTGCTGCCGCGGACCAGACCGTAGGTCCGCACGTTGCGCTGCTTGAACAGGTCCTGGTAGAGCATCCGCTGCATGATCAGGCCGTAGGCTTGGCGCATGGTCTCACCCGAAATCCCCGACGGGAACGTCGCGTGGTCGGGCCACAGCCAGAAGTCGTATCCGTCGACCTCATCGATCTTGTAGCCGCTGATGCCGATACGGATGTGATCCTGGTAATGCTGGTCCGTCAGCAGCCGGCGGGCCTCGGGCAACGTGTAGTCGGGAACAATTCCAAGCCAGACGAGGTGAGATCCCGAAAGCGGGTACATCTTGTCGTAGATGCGGCTGTGTTTGGAGATGTAGGGGTTTTCCCAGAGATTCAGACGGATTCCCTTGGCCAGCAGCTCACGCGAAAACTTCGCGGGATCCGGAAAGCGTTTCTGCTGCCACTCGTAAGTGCAGGGATAGGACTTGGACATCCACCCAGGCTCGAGCCCTACGACGTCAAGGGGAAAATCCCTGTCCTCGAACTCCTTCAGCTCCCGGCGGGTCTGGTCGGCGTCGAAATGGGCATGAACCCGGTGCCAGAATCCTAGGCCCCAAAGCGGCGGCAAGGCCCCACCGCCGCTGTACAGGTTGTAGCGGCGGACGATGTCCAGAATCGAATCTCCCGCAAAAACCATCAGCTCGAGCCCCTTGCCGTCGATTCGAGCTTCGACAGCATCCCCCGGCGGCAGCGCTTGCCAGGCACCGGATTGCTTCTCATTCGGGGGTGGATTGCGGTCGACTTCGAGCGGCGTGTTGGGCGAGTCCTTGCGGTTTCCGACTTGACTATAGATCTTCAAGAAGCGGGCGGTGTTGAAGAAGACGCCGTAGCCTTTGCTGGAGACATAGAAGGGCACCGGGGCGTGCGTGCGGCCGCCGCCCGTGCCCCAGTGGTCTACGTTCAGGGTCAGGACGCGCTGCGATTGCTTGACCCCGTCGAGCTGCAGACCGAAGCCGTAGAGCCTTTCATCGGGATCGGCAGCAATCCGAACCACGATCCCGGCGTCCGGCGTGGCGACATGGGTGATCTCGCCCGGCGCGAACGGAAACTCGGGCGCGGACAGCTGGCGCAGGGCCTCGCGCTTCGGTGGCGCAGCGGCCAGCTCGGTATAACGCAGCTCGCCCTGCATGCTTCCGAACGAAGCGGTCCAGATCCCCGGGGCCACGTTTCGCCACGATGCCAGGGGCTTCGGATCGGGCTGCCTGGGTGCCCGGCACGAAAGGAGCAAAAGGACCGAGGCGAGCGCGTGCAGGAGCGACCGGAATGGTGAGCGGCTGATGTTCATTGCAGGTGATCCAAGAAAAATCGGCCCCCGGATAGTGCGAGCCGATCCCGCTCTGTACCACATCCGGGATGCAAGGTTTTGCGAAAGGCTTGCGCATTCATGGGGCGCGGCCTGCGTCGCGTTCGTAAACGCCTGAAGGCGAGCTCGCCGCATTTGCACCGTTTCCGATCGGAGGGGATACTCACGGCATGGCAAGCGAGCCCGCCCCATCCCGGGTGATCCTGACCTACGCGGACTTGTGCGGCATGCCCGACGATGGCCGCCGCTACGAGCTGTTCGAGGGGGAGGTCTACGTGACGCCCGCACCTCGGATCGTACATCAACGCATCTCACGCAACCTGGAGCTCGTTCTGCACAGCTACGTAGAGCAGCACGGGCTCGGCGAGGTGCTCTACGCTCCCGTGGACGTGATCCTGACCGACACCACGGTGGTTCAACCCGATCTGCTGTACGTTTCACGCCCGCGGCTGCCGATCGTACGCGAGCACGGCATCGTGGCCGCCCCCGATCTGGTGGTCGAGATCCTGTCGAAAAGCACTGCAGAGCGCGACCGCGGCGTCAAGCGCCAGCTCTATGCGCGTTACGGAGTCGCGCACTACTGGCTGGTGGATCCCGGCGAACGCACGCTGTCCGAGCACCTACTGCAGCAGGGCGCCTATGCGCTGAAGGGAGTCTTCAACGCCAGGGCCGTATTCACGCCCACGCTCTTTCCCGGGCTATCGATCGACCTCGGCGGGGTGTTTCCCGCGCCTTGAACCCATCCCCTACCCGGCAAGCACGTGAAGCGCCCGTTTCATGTGAGCCGCGACGTCGATGCCGTAGGGGCAGGCGCGGTTGGCTGGTGCGAAGTCCACCTGGGCCAGGTTGCGAGCTTGCGCGGGCAGCTTGGCGAACAGAGCGCGGGCCTTTTCCGGCTCGCCATACACGTCGTGGTACATGACGAAGCGCATGGTATCCGCGATGCGTACCGGGGCCGCGACCGCGCTGCCGCAGATGTGGTCGCAGCCATCGCAAGCCAACGAGCGGGTGGCCGCGGCGTAGCGGTCGAGCTCCTGCCATTCGGCCTGCGTGAGCGACTGCTTGTCGAGCGCGGCGGCGATGTTTTGGCGTAGCTTTTCGAAGTTGTCCATGTGCGAAACCGCAGCTGCTATGCGTCTGTCGGCCCACACCGCCTTGAGCACCGCCTGGTGCTTGGTCCACTTGCCTTTTTTCTGGAACTTCTTCCAGGCGTCGCGAATGCCCGCTTCCGAGCCCTGCGTCTTCATCGCGATCAAGCCCACGTTGGCCTTGTACGCGGCATCGATGGCTCGATTGAGCTCCTTGTCGCCGTACTTGCGGAAGTTGTAGCGGAACATCACGGCCTCGACCCAGGGGGTCTTGGCTGCAAGCTGCAACAGCTCCGGTACGTTGGACGAGTGGCAGGAAAAGCCGAAATGCCGAAGCCTACCCGCCTGCTTGGCCCGCGCGACGACCTTGCGCAGATCCTCGTTCAGGTACTTGGGATCTTCGAGGTTGTGGAGAAAATAGAGGTCGATGTAGCTCGTTTCGAGCTTCTTGAGGCTGGTGCCCAGCGTGGCTTCGAAGCCGCGGGGGTCGTGCTCGTCGCTCTTGGAGGTAATCCAAAGTTTGTCTCGACCCCGAATGCGCTTGTGGAAGCTGGCCACGGCCGGCTCGCACGTGCCACCGTTGTAGCAGTCGGCCGCGTCGATGTAGTTCACACCGAAGCGCAGGGCTTCGGCGATCTTGGGATCGAAGCGCAGATCGAAGCCGACCGCGCCGCCGAGCAGCAGGATCGGAACCTTCTTGCCGGTCTTGCCCAGGGTCCTGCGCGCTACCTGCGGCATGGTCTTGTCCTGAGCGAGCGCAGCGGCCGGCGCGAGCGCCGGACCCAGCAGGGCAGCCGAGGCCGCCGAGCTACCTAGCGCCAGCACATCTCGGCGGGTGAGTTCCTTGTTCGAAGGCATCCTCTCCTCCTTCACTAGATCCTGCTACTCGGTCCAGTCTTAAGATCCCTTGAAGGCCTGACTCGCAGCGCATCGGCCATCCGAGCCGCTGCGCTAGGCGCGTGCGTAGCTCGCGCCTCGAGGGTATCAGAATTCGCCGGGTCGCGCTTGGCAGGCAGGCTCATATCGGCGTCATGTCTTGCGCGCTGCCTTGAGCAGCAGCGACCGATTGGCGTCGCGGCTTTCTCCGATCGCGGTCACGTAGACCGCGGCATCGTCCAGGACCGGGCACTCGTGCTCGCAGATGCCGCATCCGATGCACAGCTCGGGCCGCATGTAGGGTCGGTTCAGCGTCACCTTGCTGCCGTCCCAGCGCGTGATGTCCACGTCGTAGGTGCCGATGGCCTTGGGGGTGACCGGACACACTTCCTCGCAAACCACGCAG
Source organism: Pseudomonadota bacterium (assembly GCA_022361155.1). Lineage (NCBI taxonomy): Bacteria > Pseudomonadati > Pseudomonadota > Pseudomonadota bacterium. The sequence continues at coordinate 5,028 of JAKSBK010000259.1, read as the reverse complement.
GGCGTTTCCATCGACCAGGGCAGGCAGCGTCCCCGGTTGAAGAACGCAGTGCCGACCCGTACTGGACCGGTGTCCTTGTGCTCCTTGAGGCCGAGCTTGCGTTCGATCGAGGTTTTTTGGATCGCGCCGGTGGGGCAGACCTCGCTGCACAGGGTGCAGTTGAGCTGGCAAAAGCCGACCGAGAAATCCATGACCGGTGTCCACAGGCCTTCGAGCCCCGCTTCGGCCAGGGTGCTCGGCTGCAGCACATTGGTCGGGCACACGTTGATGCACTGGTCGCACTTGATGCAGCGCTCGAGGAACTCCTCTTCGGCGACCGAGCCCGGCGGCCTGATGGCCTTTTCGTCGAAGCCGCGCTTGTTGACGGCCTTGCTCAGGCGCAAGAAGGGATAGGCGAGCACGCCTGCGAGCGAAGCGAACACCCAGCGGCGGCGCGCCACCTGCGGTGCGCGCAGCTCGGTCTCGGGGATCTTGCTGATCAGCTTGCGACCGAAGAGCCTGGCCGTGCCGTGGCGCAGCGAGCCCACGATGCGATCCTGGATCGGCAAGGGAGCGCGCTTGAAGGACAGGGCGTCCTCGGGGCAGTCGTCGATGCAGTTGAAGCAGACGAAGCACTCGCTCTTGCGCAGCGCGGCTTGGGGATCGGCTGCGCCTTCGCAGGATTTGAGGCACAGATCGCAGTCGGTGCACTTGGTCGGGTCCCGATCGATGCGCCAGAGCGACCAGCGCGACAAGACGCCCAGGAAAGCTCCCAAGGGGCAGAGCACGCGGCAGAAAAAGCGCGGTACGACCAGGTTCATCCCCACCAACCCGAGCAGCAACAAGCCCGCGAACCAGGCTCCGGCAAAAACCCGCGCATCGGGCGCGCCCGGAGCGAACAAGAGCAGGCTGAGCTCTGGATCGAGCCCCTGGGCCTGCATGCGCTCGGCGAGCTCGAGCGTGCCCGCGTCGAGCGCGGGCATCAGGGCCACGGTGAAGCTGCGCACAAGCAGGCAAATCGGATCGAGCAGACCGATCTGCAGCGAGCCAAACAAGGCCAGCACCACGAACACGGCCAAGACGATGTACTTGAGCTGGTAGCTCGGGCGGTAGCGATTCGCCTCGATGTCCTGGGCGTTGGTGCGGATGTTGAAAACGAACCCGATGAACTGGTGCAAGGTTCCGTACGGGCACATCCAGTTGCAGAACACGCGCCCCAGCAGGAGCGTGGGTACGAGCACGAACAGGCCGCGCCACAGCCAGCGGTATACCGTGCTCGTGGAAAGAGCCGTGGCAAAGCCCACGAGCGGGTCGAGCTCGAGAAAAAGCGACACCGGGTAGCCGCCCAGCCGGCTGAACCAGGTACACCAAAGCAGGAACACGAAAAGCGCGAAAAAGAAGATCTGCGCGGCGATGCGCACGTTGGTGATGCGCAGCGCCCGCGCGATCCAGGGGGAGCCATCGCGGTTGGATGGAAACCAGCGGTTGGATGGAAACCAGCGGTTGGCTTGAGACCCGCGGTTGGCTTGAGACCCGCGGTTCCTCGCGTGTACGATGGGCAGCCTCTTCATCCGACCTGCACCTCTTTGAGCCGAAGCGAGCGCCAGTCCGGGTTGCCGAGCTTGCGCTCTCGGGCTTTGTCGAAGTAGGCCGGCAAGGGCTCGGCGCTGCGCTCGAGCAGCTCATCCCAGCCAAAGGCGTCCGCGGCCAGCGAATCGGTCGATGCCACGACCGTGTGCCCGAACTTGACGTCCGAGAGACTGCCGCCGGTAGGACCGCTGCGAAACAGCACCCGCGTGCCGTCCAGCAGCACGAACGTGGGGCGCACGAGCAGCGCCAGATCCGCGATGATGGTGTGGATGTCTTGGTGGAACTGGTTTCGTCGTCCCCCAAGCAGCCCATACCAGTTCTTGGTGGTCATCGAGGCCCGGCACAGGTTGTGGTCCTTGACCGGCGCGACGCCGATGACCTTGTCGGCGCCCAAGAAGGGCCGGTAGAAGAACGGCCAGCGTTCTATCAGGCTCGCCCCGGGTGTGTGCAGCAGGCGGAAATCCGCGCTCGCGGGCAGATAGACCCGAGCACCGGATTCGAGCGCTGCCGCGCGCAGGCCGGTGCGCGCGAAACAAGCCTCCGGCGCCTCGATCGGGTTGTCCGCGACCCGGACCTCGCCGGCTCCGGCCTCGAGCACGAGGCGTACCAGGGCGGACAGCACCTGCGGGTGGGTGGTTGCTCCGAGCGGCGCCGCCCGTTCGAACGCGACGTTGGGCTTGACCAGCACGACATCGCCGCGTGCCACGAAGCGCTCGATTCCGCCGATGGCATCCACCGCGCCCCGAACCAGGGCCTCGAACTGCTCGCCGCGCGCCACGCCGAGCAGCGGATAGCGCGGCGAAGCCTCGACCGCGTAGCCGCCCTCGGGCAGGCTGAGCGTCCGCTCGCGCGGTTTGCCACGCTCGCCGTCCGGATCGTGGAGCCGAAACGCGGCCAGGCCCGAGGCCGCGGCCAAGCCCGCAACCGCGCCTGCCTGCTGCAGGAAGCGGCGCCGCTCTTGCCCCCGGTGGGCTGCGAGCGCTTCGAGCCCCTCGGCGTCGGGTTCCGTGTCCCCGTTCCTCGCACGCCTTTTGCGTCCTCGCTTCCTGCTTTCGCGCTTCTGGCTGGTGCTAGTCATCCACGTGGCTCATCAGTGCTCGGGCATTTGCGGGGGCTCGGGCGTCCGTGGGGGCTCCTGGATTTGTGGTGGCTCGGCTGGATCAGGCTGCTGGGACCTCTGCGAGGCGGGCTCCCGGGGCGCCTGTGTCTTTGTAGGGTCCTTCTGCGCCTGCGCCAAGAGCCCGGGCGACAGCGTCTCGACCGCGTCGCGCAGGCGCGCCAGCGCAGCCCGCGCGGCTTCGGCGTCGCCGGCTGCGCGTATCCCGTACACCACGGGCCCGGCGCTGCGGGCCGCCGACACGTTGCCGAGATAGCGGTCCTTGACCCACGCGTCATCGGCGCTGCCCGTCCTGTCCCCGTAGCTCACAAAGCCCTGCATGAAGCGCTCGGCCAGCTCCCGAGCGGCCTGCTCGTCCCCGGCGGCGGCGACGAAGAGCTCGGTTTCGCCGTCGTCGAGCAGCGCCGAATACACCCGGCGTGCAAACGCAAACGAAAAGGCGTTCTCCTTGTGGAAGCTCAGCTTGCCCACGCCGATCCCGAGCCCTTCGCTGAACAGCCTGTGGCCCCAGGGCAGCGCTGCATCGCCGCTCAGACCGGTCTGCACTGTTTTTTGCAGGTGGCGCAGTTGTGCCTGCACCGCCTCGCCTTCGTCCGAGCCGATCGCGCGCAGGTAGTAGCGTCCCTTGGTCAAGAACAGCGCGTTGCGCTCCAGGTGCCACAGGCTGCCTCCCGCGCGCTGCGGCTCGATTTCCGGAGCCTTTTCGCTGGAATAGGTGCCGAGGGCGTTGCCGGGCTCGCCCATGTCGTAAAACTCGATGTCGACCGCCAAGCCCCGGTCCTGCTCGCCGAGCAGCGTCAGGTAGGTGAGCTCCACGAAACCGCGCGACTTGAAATAGTCCGCCCGCCCGTTGATCTTCTCGTACAGATTGCTCGCGTCGAACCTGGACAGGGCGTGCTCGCGCCAGCCCGCGGCCGCGAGCCCTTCAGGCAGCGCGCCCCGGTCGGGCTCGGGCGTGCCCGGATCGAGCAGATCCTCGCTGTTGGCGAACAACCCCGGGTCGGGATGGGCGCCCATCCAGGCAACCCACAGGGCCACACATGCCAGGCCGACCAGGACGCTGAGCCCATAGGGTAGCTCCGCCAGCGAATAGCTGCGCCGGTAGTGCCGCCGGCCCTGCGGGTTCCACACCCGCTCATGTCGACTGGTGCGTCTACGGCGCGGCATCGGGACTTCCAGGGGCCTGAACGACTATCCACGACAAGCCTACCGCCCCACCGCCCGGGGGCAACGCGCGCCGGTCGCAGTCGTGGTCGTAGTCGTAGCCGTGATCGTGATCGTGATCGTGATCGTAGTCGTGGTCGTGATCGTGATCGTAGTCGTAGTCGTGGTCGTGATCGTAGTCGCAGCCGTAGCCGGATCCCACTCGTGACCGTGACTATCGGCAGAGCTTGGTGAGCATCTCAACGATGCGGACGATCAGTTGCTTGGACTCGCCGGTCTCGGCAGCAAACGTGGCACCGAGGACGTGTCAGTCACTGGTTAGGCTGCCTTGTACCGGCTACGGCCGCGACTACGACCACGGCTACGACCACGATCACGATCACGATCACGATCACGATCACGACTACGACTACGACCACGATGTGCGATCGTCTACGGGCCCCTAGCTTGCGAAGGGGGGCGGCCACGGCTACATGGCTGCCCAGCCGCGGGCCCGCCGCCCTGCGTGCTGCGCAAGACCAGGCCGATCCCATGACGCCGACTGCGATCCCTGCGACAGGACCGAAACTCGGGCTCGAGCGTTGGCTCGCGCTGCTGCTCGCTTCAGGCCTTGCCCTGGGTTGCGGAGGGGCTTCGGCCTTGGGCGACGACCCGCAGGGAGCCAAAGACGTCTCCTTCTTGGTGGCTTTTCCGGCCTGCCAGTCGGATTACAACAAGCTGTGCAGCGGGATCGATCCGATCAAGCACGCTCCTCGAGCGATCCGGTGCCTCAGGTCGCACGAATCCGATCTCAACAGCGTATGCCAGGAGCAGTTCGCCACCAGCGCCGCCCGCCGGATGCGGCGGACGGCCGACGCCTGCAGCGCCGACCGTGCCCACTTCTGTCCCGAGGCGCCGACCCGGCAGGAAGCCTGGGCCTGCTTGAGCGAGCACGAGGAGAAGCTGACCCCCCCGTGCAAGGAAATGCTCGGCGCCCACAAGAAAGCAGGCCGGCCAGCCGGCGGCGCCACCCCCCCCATGGGCGCCCCTCCCAGCGGCCGGCAGTGGTAAGGGGGCTAGCGCGGCGCCTCCGGCCTCAAAACGCCACATGTTGCCCAGACCGACCGCCGAGCCCACCGCGGCCAGGAAGCCGGCTCGGCTACCCCATTGCTCTCGTCCGACCGCCATGCTGCCAGGCC
>JAKSBK010000258.1 GCA_022361155.1 Pseudomonadota bacterium | reverse complement strand
TCGTCGAGCAGGCAGCGCAGCTCTTCGAGCGCCCCCATCGAAACGCGCGGCTCAGCTTCAGCGCGCATCGCCGCGCAGGATACGGGATCCAGCATCCACACAGGGATGCTCACAAGTCGGTTCGGCGCGCCTGTGCCCACCAAACAGCGGACCATGCCGTTAGCGCCACGACAGACCACCTCAACGGCCTGGCCATGCAAAGGGTGCCACGCATAAACGACGCTGCGCACGTCGGTCTTGTGCGCATTATGTTGTATTGCCGATGTCAACGCCTGCGGTGCAGCTGCGGCGGAGGCGTAAGCTCCTGTTCCATGTCAGAGCCCGCCTGCTTCCAGCACTGCACGCCCCCACCTTCATGGACTCCGCAGACATGGTGCCGCCCGGCAACCACTTCGGTCATCGGGCCGGGTGGAGGGTCGACGACGTTGGAGCAGACGAAGCTACCGTCGTCACGAAGCGCGCAGGTCGCGTTCCCTGCGCTCACGTCCACATAGGACCCTGCAGGAATGTTGGGCTCGTTCAACGGCTCCCCCCAACACTCGACCTCGCCGGCGGAAGTCAAACCGCACACATGGCTAAACCCCGAGTCAATGCGCTCGAAGATCTTGGACTCGGGTGCTCCAAGGAAGGCGTAATAATCACCCCAGCACGTTACCTTACCCGCGACCGACAGCGCGCATCCGTGTGCATCTCCCTGGGTTACCTGCCTGAATTCCCCTTGCGAGGGCGGCTCAAACGGCAGGGGAAGCGGCGGTACGTAGTGCCAGCTACCCCAGCAAAGGACTGCCCGGTCGCGTGTAATGCCGCACGTGTGCCCGCCACCTGCCGACAAGCTCACAAACTGCTCATTCGCCGGCGCATCTGCCCGACCTGTCCGATCGCTGCCCCAGCAGACCGCTCGGCCGTCCTCCAGTGTGATGCCGCAGGTATGGACCTGACCCGCGGCAACAAGCTTCATCGGAATGTCCGGTGGCGCACTCTGACCATAATCGTTGGCACCCCAGCAGATCACGTTGTCTTCAGGTCCAATCGCACAGGCGTGCCGTATCCCCAAGGAAAGCGACGCGATCTCCGGCCAAGACGCAGGTTGTGCACCTTCGTCCCCCGGAGCAAAGGACAAGGAGCATCCACTCGCGAACAATGCAGCCCCCAGCGGCAGACGCACGGGCTGAAACCAGCGAGCGCTGTGTACCGCACGCTTACAAGCCCGAGGGGACATCCATCGCTTCCCAGCCATCGCCCCAACACAGAATCTCGCCTGCATCGGTACGACCACAAAAGTGCTTTTCTCCCGCTCCTAGTTCCTTGAACTTCACGCGCTTTGGCGCCGGTTTGGCCGTATGCGGGGGAAGCCCGCTGCAGCGCACAAAGCCTCCCTCATCCAACGCACAGAGCGAGGCATGGGCGGCCGCCAGATGCCGGAACGGGCCCTGCATCTCTTCGATGCCCGCCGGCGGATTCCCCCAACATGCGAGCTGGCCCTCTGCAGTGAGACCGCAGGAAAACTGCCAACCAAGCGCCAGCTCGACAAATCTGCCCGTCGGCGCTTTCGTCTGCCTATGGATGCTCAAGCCCCAGCAAATCGTAGACCGGTCTGCTCTTATCCCACATGCATGCACCGCACCCAACGCCACAAAGCGATAGCGACCAGGAGGTGCCACAGCGCCATATGTACTTAGTGTACCCCAGCAATCCAGCGTGCCATCGGTTCTCACACCACACGTTGCGTTTTCGGAAGTCGACACTCCCGCGTACGCGTAGTCCGAGCGTGCGCGCTGCCCGCTGGAATCATCGCCCCAGCACCGCAGCGCACCATCGAACTGGAGCACACAACCGTGGTCTCCGCCCACCGAAACGGCCCGGTAGCGACCCGGAGGCGGGTCGGTGGCGTTCCGTATCCTTGCCGCATAGCTGGCCCCCCAGCAGAGCAGCTCATCGCCCCGCGCAAGCGCACAGCTGGCTCCTCCACCCGCGTCTACCGTCGTGCCCCAGGGCTCCACGACCAGAGGCATACCCAGGCTCGAGCCCGCGGCACCGCCAGCATCCGGCAAGGTCCCATGGGCAGCGGAGCAACCCCCGAGCACCGGCATGCAGACGGCCCATACACATCTGCTCAAAACACGACGGGCAAGCCGCTCGCGTGCGCGGATCCACGATCCACTACCAACCGATTTGTTCAGCATTTGCCCTAATCCGCGAAAATAGCGCGCTATGCCTTGGCAATCCACCTCCCAGAAGCTGGAAGATCTCGTCGGGCTGGGTTCCGTGATTCAACCCGAGGACGTGGCCAAGCTCGTGGGTCAAGGTATTGTATGCATCTGTTTTGTTTCGTATTTTGCGTGCCAACAGCAACGCCCAGGCCACTCCATGGCTCGAGTTCTCGAGCGAGCAACCCATACCGCTTTCCCCGAGGCCGCTCTGACTCGTCGCCTCGTTTCCAACGAACACATGAATTCCTTTGGTCTTGCTGTACGCCCGGATGATGTCCCCGAGCCGCCGGTGCAACTCGCTAGACTCCGGACTAATCCCTGACCAAGCGCACTTTTCTTCATTTTGCAGGGATT
>JAKSBK010000257.1 GCA_022361155.1 Pseudomonadota bacterium | reverse complement strand
GCCAGGATCTGGCCGTGCACGTACTGAGCGGCGTCCGAGGCGAGAAAGACCGCGGCGCCGATGCAGTCCTCCGGGCTGCCCCAGCGTCCGGCCGGTATGCGTTCCAGAATCTGCCTGGAGCGCACGGGGTCGCTGCGCAGCGCCTGCGTGTTGTCGGTGGCGATGTAGCCGGGGGCGATGGCGTTGACGTTGATGCCGTGCGGTGCCCACTCGTTGGCCAGAGCCTTGGTGAGCTGAGCGATCGCACCCTTGGACGCGGCATAACCCGGCACCGTGATGCCGCCCTGGAAGCTGAGCAGCGATGCCGTGAAGATGATCTTGCCGCTGCCACGCTCGATCATCTTGGCTCCAATCTCGCGGCTCAACACAAAGGGAGCGTTGAGGTTGATTTCGATGACCCTGTCCCACAGGTCGTCGCCGTGCTGGGCAGCTGGCTTGCGCTCGATGGTGCCGGCATTGTTGACCAGGATGTGGGGCGTGCCGTGCTCGGTCAGGACTTGATGGGCGAATTCCGTGGTGGCCGCGCGGCTGGAGAAATCGCACTGGTAGGCGCTGAATTTGCAGCCAATGCCTGTCACGATGCGCTCGGCCTCGGAACCGGCAACTTGAAGCGATGCCGACACGCCAATGATGTCCGCACCTGCTTGCGCCAGCCCCTTGGCCATGGCCAGCCCGATGCCGCGTTTGCAGCCGGTGACGAGTGCGGTTTTCCCCATGAGATCAAAAGCTTTCATTTCGGACGCTCACTCCTTGCTCGAGTCGCTCGTTGCTCGAGTCGCTCGTTGCTCGAGTCGCTCATTGTTCGACAAGCGTTGGCAACCACAGCGAAACGCTGGGAACGTACGTGATGACCAGCAATACGAGGATCATCGCGCCGTAAAAGGGCAGCATCTGCTGCGACACCCCTCCGATGGGCACCTTGCCCACGCTGCAGCCGACAAAGAGGCAGGTTCCCACGGGGGGGGTACACAGGCCGATCGAAAGGTTGGTGATCATCACGATGCCGAAGTGGATCGGGTCGAGTCCGATGTCCATGGCGACTGGCAGAAAGATAGGCGTGAAGATGAGGATGGCGGGTGTGATATCCATGAAGGTGCCGACCAGCAGCAGCACGACATTGATGATCAACAGGATGACAATGGGATCGTCAGACAACGCGAGCAGCGAGGAACTGACCAGCTGCGGCACCTGCTCCTTGGTCAAGAGCTGACTCATGGCAGAGCTCGCGGCCACGAGAAACAGAACGACGCCCGTCGTGCAGGCAGAGCGGGCAACGATGGCGGGAAGCTCCTTGAGCGCGAGCTCGCGATACAGGCCGCAGGTCATCAACAGCACCCAGACCACGGCTACGGCCGAAGCCTCGGTGGGAGTGAACCAACCGGCGAAGATGCCGCCGAGCACCACGACTACAAGCAACAACGACGGGAACGCCCCCAAGATCGCAGGCAGCAGGGCGGGCAGCTGGCCATCTGCGCTCTGCCCGTAGCCCTGCTTGCGGCACACGATTACGCAGACGAACATCAGGGCCAGGCCGAGCAGGACTCCCGGGAGCACTCCGGCAAGGAACAGCAGGGATACCGATACGCCGGAGGCCACGACTGCGTACACGATCATCACGTTGCTGGGCGGGATCAACAGGCCCGTGATCGAGCCAGCGGTCGTGACGGCCACCGTGAAGTCTTTGCCATAACCCTTGGCATGCATCTCCGGGATCAAGCTGCCGCCGATCGACGACACGGCGGCGGCGGCGGACCCGGAAATGGATCCGAAGAGCATGCTGGTGAGCGTGTTGATCAACGAAAGCCCTCCCGGCACGCGACCCACCAGGGCGGTGGCCAGCGTGATCAGGCGCCTGGCCAGCCCGCCGGAGCTCATCAAGTCGCCCGCCAGGATGAAAAGCGGAATCGCCAGCAGCGAGAACGAATCGACTCCATTGAGCATGTTGCTCGCGATGTTCTGCAGTACGTTGAGCTCGCCGAGGGAGATCCCCGCCAGAAGGGTGCCGATGCCGACGGCAAACGCGATGGGTACCTTGAGCAGCAGCAGGCAGACAAAGGCGACGATGAGGATGGTCAGAAACATGGGTCTAGTCCCGCTTCTGACCGAGGTGGCCGACGGCGGCCAGGCCCATCAGCACGCCGGCCACGGGCATGCTGAGATAGAACCAGGCGCGGGAAATCCCCAGCGCCGGCATGGTTTGCCCCATTTCCGCCCGTCCCTGCACCAGCTGTGCGCCGCCGTAGATCAACACACCCACGGCGAAGCACAGAACGCAGACGTGACCGATGACAAGCGCGCCCCGACGTGCCGCAGGTTGGAACCCGTTCACGACGATGTCGAGGCCCAGGTGGTTGAGCTCGGCATAGGCCAGGGCTCCGCCCAACATCACGGTCCAGCCCAACAAGAAACGCGACAACTCGCTGGCCCAGGCAGCGCCAAGCTCCAGCTTGGTATCGACGATAACCAGAAGCACCACCAGCAGCAGAGCGCTCAGGCTGCCGGCGCACAGGAAACGGAGGCTTGTAGTGATCGCGCGCTGCATGGGACTCGGGCCCTCACGTGCGAGGAAGGGACTTGATGCGGTCTCGAAGAGCCTTGACTTCATCGTCCAGCAGGGCCTCGCCGGCCCGTCCGGCAACGGCTTCGAATGCCTGTGGGTCCGGCCGGTGGATGGTCACACCGTGTTTCTGCATTTCTGCGACGGAGGCGTCCGATTCCTGCTGCCAGAGCTGGCGCTGGTAGCGACTCGATTCGCGGGCGGCGGTCAAGACCCAACTTTGTTCCTGCTCGCCAAGCCGATCCCACAGCATGCTCGAAATCTGCAGCACGTCCGGGATACGCGAGTGGTGATCGAAGGTGAAGTGCTTGCAGACCTCGTAGTGGCGCTGGGTGACAAAGGTTGGCGGGTTGTTTTCCGCACCGTTGATGTTGCCGCGCTGCAGCGCGCTGTAGATCTCGCCTGACGCCATGGGCTTCGCGATGGCCTGAAACTTGCCCATCATGTCGATCGCCACCGGGTCTTCCATGACGCGGATGACCCGGCCGCGCAGGTCCGAGGGCTCTTCGATCGGCTGCACACTGTAGAAGTTGCGACTGCCCGCATCGTAAAAGCACAGGCCACGGAAGCCCGACGGCTTCCCCGAGCCGCGGTCGGAGAGCTTGGCCAGCAGCTGCTGGCCGATGGCGCCATCCAGCACCTGCCAGTAGTGTTCGCGGTCGCGGAACAAGTAGGGCAGCGAAAAGAGCTTCATGCGCGGCACGAAGTTGGCCACCGGCGCGGCGCTCGTCTTGGCGATGTCGAGCGTGCCGGACTGCAGTTTCTCCAAGTACTCGGTCTCACTGCCGAGTTGTCCGCTGGGGAAGATGGCGCAGTTGATCTGGCCGCCGGAGAGCTCCTTGAGCCGTTGTGCGAAGCGCTCGATGCCGCGGTGTACCGGGTGGCTGGTTGGCAGCGAGTGAGCGATCTTCAGGTCGCGTCCGAGCACGCTAGCCTCGCCAGCCTCGCCGAGCTGCTTTCTGCCGATGAAGGCGAACAGTGCGGTCGCCGCGAGCGCGCCAACCAACAGGCCAAGAATGAAGTCGCTCCTCTTCATGCGTCAATTCCTGCACCAGCGATGTGGGGACCCCGGGTCAGTTCCGCTATCGGCGTTTCGCCGGCCCGTTCGGGGAAGGAAACTCCGACGACCAAGACGGACTTCGGGTTGCCGTTTTTCCGCCGGCGCCGAGGTACGCATCATGCGCGGGCCGGTCCGCTCAGCGAAGTCCCGGGATCGCGCAGCCGTCCATGTCGTCGAAGCGCTGGTTCTCACCGCCCATACCCCAGACAAAGGCATACGGAGCCGTGCCCACGCCGCAGTGCAGCGACCAGGAGGGCGAGAGCGCAACTTGCTTTTCTCCCACCCACAGCGTGCGGGTCTCGTGGGCTTCCCCCATGAAGTGAGCCACCGCGTGGCCGTCGGCGATATCGAAATAGCAGTAGATTTCGGAGCGGCGGTCGTGAGTGTGCGGTGGCATCGTGTTCCAGACGCTCCCCGGTAGTAGCTCGGTGAAGCCCATCACTAGCTGGCAGGAGCGGATGCCGTTCTCGTGGATGAACTGATACAGGCGACGCTCGCTGGCTTGCTCTTGGCTGCCGAGCTCGATCTTGTTGGCGTCTTCGAGCCTGCCATGGGCGGTTGGATGCACGGCGTGTGCCGGGTAGCTGAGCAGGTAGAAGCCTGCGGGCGCTTGCGCGCGCTCGGAGCTGAAACCGATGTCCTTCGAGCCACGACCAATGTAGAGGCACTCGCGGTTGGCCATCCTGTAGGCAGCGCCGTCCACGGTAACCGAGCCCGCCTGGCCCAGATTGATGACCCCAAGCTCGCGGCGCTCGCAGAAGTAATCGGCCCGGAGCCGATCGCCTGCCTCCAGGGCAAGCGTCTCCCCGGTCGGCACGGCCGAACCGACGACGGCGCGGTCGAGATCGGTGTAGACGAGCTGGAGCTCGCCCGGCTTGAAGAGGTCCTCCAGCAGGTAGGAATCCCTGAGGTCAGCGGCTCGCAGCTTCGGATACGAATCGGGACGGGATGTGCTGTGCGTTCGCATGGTTTCCTTGTGGCCTTCTGGTTGGTTCGCTAGGGATCGTGGGACAGCTCGACCGCCTCGCGGACGAGTCTGCCGATCTCGTCGAAGCTCCCCTCATCGACCAGCCGCGCGGGAGCCATCCATGAGCCGCCGCAGGCAACGACGTTGGGTAGCGCCAGGTACTCCAGCAGATTTCCCGGGTGGATGCCACCCGTGGGCACCAGGCCCATCTGTGGATAGACGCTGCCCAGGGCGCCAAGCAGCTTGACGCCTCCCAGCGCTTCGGCAGGGAAGAACTTGACCAGCTCGAGCCCGAGCGCCATGGCACGCGCGATCTCCGAGGGGGTTGCGATGCCTGGGACGACGGGCACGTTCGCCGACTGTGCATATGCGATCACATCCTCGTGCAGCGCGGGGCTCACAAGGAAACCAGCCCCTGCCTTTACCGCGGCTTCGGCCTGTTTGGCGTTCAGCACGGTGCCAGCGCCCACGCGCAGGCCCCCGAGCTCGTGCAGCGCCGCGATCACCTCGACCGCTGCCGGGGTACGCAGGGTCACCTCGGCCAATGCAAGCCCGTTATCCATCAGGGCTTGGCCCAGCGGCGCCGCTCTGGCGGCATCGCGGACTACGAGCACGGGGATCACCCTGGCGTCGAACACAGGAGCCATGTTTTCAGCGTCCGTCTGCACGGGTTGTTGTGTGGCGGTTGCTAATCGACCCTGATTGGATGGCGCGTTTCGTGATTCATGCGAAAAAGCCGATTCTCGAACGCGGCTGCATCCGGTGCGTCGACCTTCTGCCACACGGCGCCCGCGCGGTAGCGCACGGGCCGAGCCAGATCCCGTGCCAGGACCTTGAGCAAGTGACCGTCCTTTCTCTCATAAGACTCGTGTGCGGAGTCATCGTTGAGGATGAACGTGCCGATATGACCGTGCTCTCGGGCCATGATGTTGTCCCAGTAGCCCAGGAAGCCGCCGCCGAACGCGGCCGCCTTGTGCTTTGGATCGCGCAGCGCGAGCCCGGCGACGGGTCGAATACCCGTGGCATCGCCCACCACCTTGAAACGGGATTGCACTTCAAAGTGGTGTTCACCGGTCGTCATCGTGATGGTGCGCACCTCGCTGACCGTAGCCTGGTCGATCTTCAGGGGCGGGTACCTCAGCTCGAACTTCAAGCGCAGCGGGCCGTTCTCCAACACTCGGGACTTCGCAAAGACCGGGCTGGTTACGAGCCGGCCGTCCGCTGACAGGTACCCGAGTCCACCGCAACCCAGGGTATCGCCCACTTTGTAGCCGTCGAGACCTGTGCCGTGGTCGCTGTGGTAGTGGGCCGAGCCCTTCCGATACCATTCGTTGACGATCGGTGTACGCACCGACTTGGTCCACACATCGATGCCACCGCGCGCCGATTCCCTTGCGAGCGCGGGGCCATAGGCCCGATAAGCGATGCGGTCGTTTTCCCAGGCGAAATCGTCCTTGCGTTCCGGTACGAAGCGGGCCGTCATCTGGTTCGGGCGGAACCTCGGTTTGTGCTTGCCGAACGCACACAGCTGAAACCGGCGCCTTTCCTTCGGTGCCAGGTCCGCCCGGAACAGGAGCGCATCGGGGCTTCCGTTTCGATCCCGGTCGATCACCTGGGTCGGCACGAAGTAACCTCGAACGGCGTCGCGCACGCCCACGTTCCTGGCACCGGCTTTGGGCAACTTGCTCCGCACCAGTTCCCAATCGACTTGCACGACTTCGTTCAGGCGCACCTGCTCGCTCGGGTTGCTGGCCGTCAGCGTCGCGATCGTGCTGCCTGACAGGATCAGGTGCTTGTGCAGCTCGTGACCAGCCTGCAGAAACCCGCCCACGCCGTAGGGGGCCGTTTCATCGAACGTGGCGCTGTCCGGCTTGTCCGCGATCTTCTGGACGAAGCCAAGCTTGCCGTCAGGGTGGACGCTCTTGACCAGTCGCTGCCAGCCCTTGAGCGCAGCGGGCTTGTACTCTGCCTCCGGAAGGATCCCGTTGTTGATGCCCCACAGAAAACCGTAGGTAAAGAAGGCCGTACCCGACGACTCCGGTGCGCCCGCGGCGTCCGGATTCAGCAGGGAGGAGCGCCAGGAACCGTCGGGCTGCTGCAGGCTCTTCAGCTTGGCAGCCATCTCCAGGAAGAGCTTCACGTATCTCGGGCGTGCCGCGTAGTCCTCGGGCATGTGCTGAAGCACGTGGCAAAGCCCGGCGAATACCCAACCGTTGCCTCGAGACCAGAAGACCTTCTCCCCGTTTGCCTCCTTCTGGCCGAAATACCTCGAGTCGCGCCAGTACAGTGAAGACTCGCGGTCGTAGAGGTAGTCGGTGGTCTTCCAGAAGAGTCGATCCATGACGTCGAGGAAGCGTCGATCGCCGGTTGCGGCGTGCAGGGCGGCCAGCGTGGGGGGTACCATGTACAGGCTGTCGCACCAGGCCCATTCGCGCTCGTGAATCTGGTTCACCCACAGCAACGATTCATCATGCGGGCGTGACACGAATGCCTGCAGCACGTCGCGCGTCGGCCCGAGCTGCCGTCGAAGCTCGTCGCGCAGGTAGTGCCATAGGTGCAGCTGGCCCACCACGTGGTCGTCGCCCATCCCGCGCCGTGGCCCCAGCCGGTGTCCGAGATTCTCGGAAACCTTTTTCAAGGCATCGAGGTACTTGTCGTCACCGGTCGAGTGGGCGTGCGCCAGCAATCCGGTCCACAGCGCTCCTTCGGTCCAGTCCCAATGAGGACGCCCGGATGGGTGCGCCAGCTGCCAGTCCGCGACCGCGCTGGTTACCTTCAGAATGCTGTTCGTGTCCACCGAGGCAGAGAAACCGGAGCGCTCCCGCCGCGTGGCACCTCCGCTGCCGGCCAGCCAAAAAACGGCAGCGAGACACAGGCCAATCGCGACAAGAAAGAGATGCCGATCCGCCCGCATGGTACGAAAGGCTAGTATAATGGGCTACACATGAATAGTAGATTCTTGCCACGAGCAGCCGAGAACGACGCGCGAACCGGTAAAAACGCGACACCGGCGTCAAGGCGCTCCGGGACGACAGCAGTCAGCATGCACCAGCTGCGTCATGCCGATGTCGGTCCCTTTGTTCGGTTGTTCGGTATGGTCAGCGACCTGCGCTGCGTGATCAAGGACGCGCAGCATCGCTACGTGTACGTCAACGACGCATGGCTTCGATGTTTCGGCTACGCCGATGCGAGCGAGGTCCTGGGCCGCACGGCCCTCGAGCTCTTTCCGAAATGGAGAGCCAGCCGGTACATCGAAGAGGAGAAGCAGATCCTCGAGCAGGGCATCCTGTTCGACTACGAGGAGCTGTCGTTGAACTCGGACGGCACGCCCGAACGCTGGCGCACGATCAAGGCGCCCTGGATGCGTGGCGGCGAAATCCGTGGGGTGACGAATGTCAGCGTGTACATAGCTTCCCCGCGATCGTTGGAGAGCCGCACTGACGAGATTCCGGAAATCGTTGTCGAGTTTGCGCGGCGCGCATGCGAAGGGGCTACCATTTCGGACATTGCTGCCGAATTCGGCATGTCGAGACGCACGTTCGAGCGGCGTTTTCGCAGGGCCATGCAAGAGACGCCCCAGCAGTTCCGCATGCGCTGCAAGATAGCCAAAGCGAAGCAACTGCTGAGCTCGACCCAGCCGCTGGCTGCCGTCGCGAGGGTGTGCGGGTTCAGCGACCAGAGCCACTTCGCCAAGAACTTCACGAAGCACGTCGGCGTGAGCCCAAGCAAATTCCGGAAGGCGGTTTCCGAGTCCGGCGGCTCGAATATCCTGGCCGTCCACCGCCACACGAACGCGATGGTCTGGCCTGACACCCCCTAGTACCGCTTGCCAGGGATTATGATGGATTCCCGCCGGCTCCGACGGCCGCCGGCGGTGTTGCACCTCCTCGACACCGGAATCGGTATCGGCTGTCCGTCTCGGAATCCGACCTCCGTCTCGGAATCGCACCCGGGCTCGGTCGCGCGCCGGGACCTCCCCCTCAACTGGGGCCTCTCTCCGCCGTTCCCAGTCCGAGGCACCGACTCAACGAGAGCGGGCCCCTGGCGGCGACCAGATGAAACGTATTCTCTTCGTGGACGATGAACCCAACGTGCTGTCGGGTCTGCGGCGCATGTTGCGGGTGTACAGGAAGGAATGGGACATGAGCTTCGCTGGCGGGGGCGAGGCAGCCCTCGCGCAGTTGGATTCGGGGCACTTCGATGTGCTGGTCACCGACATGCGCATGCCTGGTGTCAACGGCGCTGAGCTGCTTGCCCAGGCACAGCAGCGGTGGCCCGAGGTGGTGCGCATCGTGCTTTCTGGGCACACCGAGCTGGAGGCGGCTCTGCGAGCGGTCCCAGTCGCGCACCAGTTCCTGGTCAAGCCGTGCAATCCGGAGGTGCTCAAGCAGGCCATCGAGCGCGCGTGCGACCTGCACGTGCTGCTCAGGCGTGAGGAGATTCGGCGCGCGGTAAGCAAGGTGGGCAGTCTGCCCAGCGTGCCTCGCGTACACATGGCAGTGACCAAGGCCCTGGCGGAGCCTGACGTGGACATCGGCAAGGTGGCCCAGCTCATCGAGCAGGACGCTGCCATGAGCGCCAAGACCCTGCAGTTGGTCAACTCCGCATTCTTCGGCCTGCCTAGACGGGTTGCCAGGGTTGCGGAGGCCGCCTCGCTGTTGGGTACCAACATGCTCAAAAACTTGGTCCTGAGCATCGATGTGTTCCGCTGCTTCAACACCTCGGACAAGGCGGCGCTCGCGGTCATGGAAGCGCAGCAAGAACACGCGCTGATGGCAGCATGCATCGCGATGCGCATCGTCAGCGATCGACGTGCTTCCGAGGACGCCTACATGTCCGCGCTATTGCACGACGTGGGCAAACTCGTCATGCTTGCCCAGTTGCCGGCGGAGTTCCGCATTATCAGCGAGCGGGCGCAAGCGGAAGGCCGCGAGCCACACGAGATCGAGCGCGAGGTGCTCGGGGCTCCTCACGCCCATATCGGCGCATATCTGCTGGGGGTGTGGGGCCTGCCCTACACGATCGTCGAGGCCGTCGCGCATCATCATGAGCCCGATGCCGCACCCGGCGAAGAGTTCGGCGTGTTGGGAGCAGTGCACGTGGCCGACGTGCTTGCGCACGAGGTTTCCAGTCGCGAGGATCCAACCGGACCCAGCTTCGACTACGAATACCTGGAGCGTGTAGGCGTCGTAGCGAGACTCTCCGAGTGGAGCGAGCTGGCACAAGGCCTTACTTCCGCGGTGGCCAAGGCGGTTTTGAGATGACATCACACGACAAACCACGAGTCTTGTGCGTGGACGACGAGCCGAATGTGCTCGACGGGCTGCGGAGGCAGCTGCGACGCGGTTTTGCGCTTACGACTGCGATCGGAGCTCCCGAAGGCCTTGCGATCATGGAGCGCGAGCAGCCCTTTTCGGTAGTGGTCTCCGATCTACGCATGCCGCGCATGGACGGCATCGAATTCCTGCGTCGCGTGCGCACGCTGCAGCCCGATACCGTCCGCATATTGCTGACCGGAAATGCGGACCTGAAAGCTGCGATCGGTGCAGTCAACCAGGGCGCGATCTTCCGCTTCTTGAGCAAGCCCTGCCCTTCCGATCTACTCACGCAGGCTGTGAAAGCCGCGTGCGAACAGTATCGCCTGGTCACAGCGGAGCGCGTCTTGCTCGAACAGACCCTGCGAGGGAGCGTCGATGCGCTTACCGAAGTGTTGTCCCTGGCAAGTCCGGAGGCCTTCGGTCGTGCGTCGCGACTCAAGCAATGGGCCACTACTTTGTGCAAGCACTTAAGTCTCGGGGACACGTGGTTCATCGAGGTCGCTGCGATGCTCTCGCAAATCGGGTCCGTGGTCCTGCCGCCCGACACGGCTAGCAAGCTCTACCACGGTGCAGAGTTGAGCGACGCCGAAGAGGCAATGGTCAAGCGCATGCCCGCGGTTGCCGAGCGCCTCTTGGGCTCGATTCCGAGGCTGGAGCCCGTGGGTGAGATCCTCGCCGCGCAGCACGCGCGCTTCGACGGCGCCGGTGGCGGCGGGCCGCGGGGCGAGAGCATTCCCCTTGGCGCGCGGCTGCTCAAGGTAGTCAGCGACATGGATACGCTGGAAGCCCGTGGCCTCGACGTGGCAACCGCCTTTCAGATGCTGGATGGTCGAGAGGGCCACTACGATCCGAAACTCTTGGCGCTGCTCAAGGAGCTACGCGGCCACAAAGGCCAGAGGCCGGCGATTCAGGAGCTTCCGCTTTCACAGGTGCGACCGGATATGATCTTCGTGGAGGACGTAAGGGCCAAGACGGGCGTGCTCTTGGTGGCCCGTGGTCAACGCGCCACTCCGGAGCTTCTGGAACGCCTGTACAACTTCGTTCCTAGAATCGGTGTGCGCGAGCCGATTCGCTGTCGCGAGCCCCGGAACTCGACCCCCGTAGCCGCAGCCTGAGCCGGATCGTTTGCGTCCCGGTGACGAGGTTCAGGCGCACGGCACGAGCAACCGCCTCCGCAGCTTCGGGCCCGCAGCAACGCCGCGCAAGGGCGGACACCCGAAGCAGGGACCGCCCGTCGACTACTCCGGTGGAAAGAGCCGCCCGATGTCGAGCGTGATCGCGTCGAAGGGCGGCACGGCGACGCTATCGCCGTCGCCCCACCCGCCGAGCCTGAACCAGCCCCCGTCGCGCAGCTGAAACGCTTCTACGATCCTCTCGTCGACGTCTATGATCCAGTAGAACGCGACGTGGCTGGCTGCATACAGGTTCGCCTTGCGCACCCGGTCGTGCTTGGCGTTCGACGGCGAAAGCACTTCGCAGACCCAGTCCGGCACGACGTCGATCGGCCGTTGCTCCCACGGCTGTGCCAGCCGCTCCCGGCGCCAGCCAGCCATGTCCGGGCGTACGATCTCGTGCTTCGAAAGCCGCACGTCCACGTCCGGGATGATCCACCAGCCACCGGGGCCTCCATGCCCGTGGTCGTCGTCGAACGGGCGTCCGACAAAGCTACCGACTGCGCGCGTCACGCGGTTGTGGCGAGGCAGCGGCGAGGGCTGAGTGATGATCTCACCGGCGAACACTTCGGCTCGCTCCTCCTCGGGCAGCGCCAGAAGGTCCTCGTAGGTCGCGAGCTTGCGTGCGGGTTGCACGACTCCACTATGGCACGAATGATTGCACGAGTCCCGAAGGCGTCGCGTCAAAATAACATCGCCACCTCGCTTTCGATCCATCCCGCCCGGCAGTGTTGCGCCGCCTTCGAATACAGGGAGTATTCGCGCGACGGCGCGCCTTGCTGGCCGGCCGCCTCGAAGCCGCTGGCGGCATTATTCTGACCCGACACCGAAGAGAACGGACGCGCCGGAACTGGCGTACGGCGGCAACACCGCCGCGTGCATCGGGCCGGTCGGGTAGCGATCTCCTGAGAGCCGCCTTACCGTGCGGCGCCCCCGCCCACGCCTCGTGCCCCACAGAAGCGATACCCGACCCCGCGCAGTGTCTCGATGTGAGTTCCGGACTTGCCGAGCTTTTGGCGAAGGCGGTTCATATGCGTGTCCACCGTTCGGGTGGCCATCTCCCCTGGTACGTGCCAGACCTCCTGGAGCAGCTGCTTTCGCGTCTGCA
The DNA here is from genome assembly GCA_022361155.1 of Pseudomonadota bacterium. Classification (NCBI taxonomy): domain Bacteria; kingdom Pseudomonadati; phylum Pseudomonadota; species Pseudomonadota bacterium. Next base: position 18,322 of record JAKSBK010000257.1, on the reverse strand, counting down.
CCTGCTCTTTGTGGGAGAGCAGCGTCCTGAGCAGCCGGAATTCGAGCGCCGTGAGCACGATCTCTTCGCCGTCGACCCAGACGCGATGGCTTGCTGGATCCAATCTGAGGCCATCCGCGCGGAGCTGGCCCAAGCCCTTGACAGGAGCCGAGCCGCGCCTGAGAACGGCGCGCACGCGCAGCATGAGCTCTCGCATGCTGAAGGGTCTCACGACGTAATCGTCCGCGCCGACCTCGAAGCCCAAAATGCGATCGACCTCATCGCCCCGAGGAGCGAGCACGATGATCGGGACGTTGTGCGTTGCCGGCTCCTGGCGAATGCGCCTGCAGACTTCGATTCCCGGAATGTCGGGTAGCCGCAGCCCGAGCAGCACCAGATCGGGCACGGGTGAGCCGAGGGTCAGCTCGATTCCCCTGACGCCTGTGGATGCCACGCGTGCTGCGAAGCCCTCACGATTCAGGTGGTCCTGCAGCTTGCGCGCAAGGTCGGCCTCATCCTCGATGGTCAGGACAAGTCCCAGCATGGGCCGAACAGCTTTCGCGCTCCAAGCCGCAGCCGTGTGACATCCGGGTCACAACAGCGCGAACTCCAGGGATTCTCGTCGCTAGCTGCTTTCGTCACCTTTTGGGTGATCGAATCGGGGCCAGCCGGCGCGCCGCTGTCACATGGAGTTTTCCGAACCGCCTCGGATCCGCCATCTCGGACCAGCAAATAGCTGCACGCGGGAGTGTGCCGGCGCGTCCTGCGCTTGGGGACACGAGCGAGCGAGGAGACCCAGATGGACAGGATTTTCGTACGATCGAGGGCGCCAGGGCTTGTCGATTCAGGCACGACAGCAAAGAAGCTCGGTTCGAATCTCCGGGCCGTTGCACTGGTACTTGCGCTCTCGGCCTGCGGCGACGACGCGATGGACATGCCCGGCGGCGGTGCGGGCAGCGGCGAAGCGGGCACGGGCGATGCCGGCATGGCCGGGGCTGACGCCGGGGGCGCCGGCGGTGGGGCAGGTGCCGGCGCAGCCACGGGCTGCCCCCCCCATCCCAGCGTGAGCATGCAAGGCAGCGCCTGCGTGATCAGCGGCGACGTGATGGAAGATCTCACGCTCACACCCGACAAGAACTGGCTCCTCAAAGGTGGCGTATTCATTGGCAAGGACTTGGGCGCGGATCCCACCAGCCCCAGCGCCAACGGAAAGGCGGTGACCCTTACCGTCAGACCTGGGACGACGCTCTTCGGGGACACCAGGGCGTTTTTGGCGATCACGCGCGGATCCAAGATCAGGGCGGAAGGCAGCAAGGACTCCCCGATCGTGATGACCTCGGCTCAGCCCGACGGCATGCGCAAGGTGGGTGACTGGGGTGGACTGATTATCAACGGCCGGGCACCGCTGAACGTCGGGCTGGAGGTTCCCGGTGAGGGCAACACAGGCCTGTATGGGGGGATGGACGAAGCCGACGACAGCGGCTCGCTCAGGTACGTGCGGGTGGAGTTCGCGGGCGATCTCATCAGCCCCGAAAACGAGCTCAACGGCATCGCTTTTCAGGGAGTCGGGTCCGGCACCGAGGTCGACTACGTTCAGGTGCACCGCAATGCCGACGATGGCGTGGAGTTCTTCGGTGGCACCGTCAACGTCAAGCACATCGTGCTCTCCGGCATCGAAGACGATTCGCTCGATTGGACCGACGGCTGGACGGGTAAGGCGCAGTTCGTGGTTGCGCAACAGTGGAGCGGCGTGGGGGACAACGGCATCGAGGCCGACAACGACAGCGATAACAACAAATCGACGCCGTATTCCAACCCCGTCCTGTCCAACATCACGCTGATCGGCGTCCCGGATTCCAGCTCTTCCGACCTCGGCATCCTGCTGCGCGAAGGCACCAAGGGGCAGATTCACAATGCCCTGGTGCTCGGCTTCAACGAGTCCTGTCTCTCCCTGGATGACCTCGAGACGCTGGCTCACGCCAAGGCCGGCTCCCTTGCCATCAAGAACAGCGTGCTGAGCTGCAGCACGAACTTCAAGGAGCCCATGAAGGAGAACGCCACGACAATGAAGAAGGAGCCCATCGACCCCGCCAATCCGAAGCCCACCCAGGACTTGTTCACCAAGACGGGATCGGGCAATCAGGCGGTGTCCGACGCCAACTCCGTCCTTGTGGATGCGTTCAATACCGCTACTCCCGACTTCACGCCGAAAACCGGATCGGTGGTGCAAGTGGGTGGCGTGAAGCCGTCCGGCGGCTTTTTTGACTCGGTCGATTACATCGGGGCCTTCGGCGGCGAGGATTGGACCCAGGGCTGGACAGCCTTCCCGAAGAACTGACGGGACTCGGGGCGGGCGGCGTGTTTCGACCTGCTTGCGCCTGCTTCGGAGCGCCGCGAGCCTGAGCAGCGACGCCGTTGCCCACGGGACGGATCCGCCGGGCGCAGGAAAGGCGTGCCCCAGGCGGGTAACGGGCCCGGGCGACGTCGAGGCCGGCGGCAGGTCACCGTGTGTTGACCCGGGCGTAACGTGGCTGTCACACGCCTACCTTACCTATTGGACAAGCGGGGCCGGGGGCGTCCCACCGGAACGCGGAATTCGGATGATGCGCCATCCACGATCGGGGATTCGTACAGGGCTGCTGCTTGGAGCACTTTTCTTGCTGCTGCTGTCTGTTGCGCCGGCACTTGCGGAGCCCCTTGCCGATCTCGCCGCAAGATTGGCCGGCCTGAGAGGCGAAGTCGAGAGTCTGTCGGAGCAGCTGGCCGACGAAAGCCGCGAGCTTTCGGATCAGCTGCGCTCCTATGCACGCCAGAAGGCGGATCTCGAGCTCCAGCTCGAGCGCGAAAGGACGCGCATCAAGAAGCTCCGCGCGGCGCTGACGACGAAGAGGCAACGCATCGCAACGGAAGCGAAACGGGACCAAGCCTACGGGCCTGTGTTCGAGCGAGGCCTCGGGGCGCTGCGCGCCTATGTGGCAAGCTCGCTGCCCTTCCGCACTCAGGAACGCCTGGATGCGCTTACGAGGCTGCATGAGAGTTTTGAAGCCGGGCTGTTGACGCCCGAGCGCGCGCTTTCCCGATTGTGGAGCTTTTACGACGACGAGTTTCGCATGACTCGGGAAAACGGCCTGTTCCGGCAGGTCATCGTCGTGCAAGGGCACGAGCAGCTTGCCGATGTCGCAAAGATCGGCATGGTGATGATGTTCTTCCGCACGAACACGGGGCAAGTCGGCAAGGTCGATCGCTCGGCAGCGGGCTGGCTCTACCAGCCCATCGACGACAAGCGGCAGGCTCGGCTGATCAACACGCTGTTCGACAGCTTCCGCAAGCAGATCCGCGTCGGCTACTTCGAGCTTCCCAATGCGCTGGTGTCCCGGGAGGTTGCGCGATGAGGGGTGTTGCGCGCGCGCCCGGCGCACGATGGAGCACGTTCGTCGTGTCCTTGGTTCTGTCGCTTTCTTGTGCTGCCGCCAATGCCCAGACTCGCCGCAACGTAGGTTCGTCCGGCGACCGGCTCGAGCAAGCCTACAAACGGGAGTTTGCTTTTCTCGAGGCCGAGAAGCACGCGCTTGCGAAGCGCATCCAAGAACTGCGCAAGCGAGCCGGCGACAAGACAAGCCTGGCAAAGGCGGCGGTCGAGGACCTTCACGGAAAGGTCACTGCTGCATCGCTCGAGGTCGAGCGCATCAGCGAGCTGCTGAGCAGCATCGAACGCGAGGTCGAAGGACTCGACGAGGGGCAAGAGATCATCGATGGCGTGCTGTCTCAAGCCGAGAGCCGACTAGAGGCGGCGGGCGTCCCTCCCGGGAACGCAACTCTGCCAAACGTCGATCAGCCAAACGTCGATCGATCAAACGTCGATCAGGATGCGCAGGCAGCCAGGCTCGCGCGAATGGGCTCCATGCTGAACGAAGCGGGGCGTCTGTTGCGCCTGTACGCCACGCCACGCAAGGTGACCGGCAGCTTCTTCCTGCCGAGCGGCGATAAGGTCGATGCAACCCTGCTGCACGTTGGCAATGTCGCGACCTATGGGACGAGCACGCGCGCAAGCGGAGCGTTGGCCCCTGCAGGCGAAGGCCGGCTCAAGCTGTGGCCCGGCGCGAGCGCGGACGTGGCGGAAAGCCTGGTCGCTGCCGGACACCCCCCCCTGCTCAAGATCTTCCTGTACGAGTCGCTCGATCGAGACGTCGAAAAGAAGCAGGCAAAGACACCGCTTCAAGTCGTGACAAGCGGCGGCTTCGTCGCCTGGGTCATCGTGTGCCTCGGAGGTCTGGCCGCGCTGCTGATCCTATGGCGTATGCTCGCACTGTTGCGTTCTGCGGCTCCCGGCGATCGACTCGTGCGCCGTATCGCCCCCTTGATCGCCCGCGGGGAGATCGAGCAGGCCGTCGCAATCTGTCGGGGGGCCCGCGGAGCTGCCGCGCGGGTGCTCTGCAGCACCCTGCAGAGCCTGCACCGCAGCCGAGAGCAGCTCGACGACGTGATCGCGGAGAGCATCCTGCATGAGACACCGCATCTCGACCGGTTTGGAGCCGCGGTCGTAGTGATTGCAGCGGTCGCACCGCTTCTCGGCCTGCTGGGCACGGTCACGGGCATGATCTCCACCTTTGACGTGATCACCGAGTTCGGCACGGGCGATCCCAGGCTGCTTTCGGGCGGCATTTCCCAGGCTCTCGTCACGACACAGCTCGGTCTGATCGTCGCCATCCCGGCGCTCATCGCCGGCAGTCTGCTGTCCGGATGGGCCGAGGCCATCAAGGACGAGCTCGAGCGCAGTGCGCTGCGCGCAACGAACACGGCCACCAACCTGCGGCAGACTCCGGGAAGCGACAGGCAGGTCGGCTCTACCAAGCCGCCCGGCGACGCCTCCGAGATCGCAACCCTGAGCCCCGGTACCCTGGGAGCGGCCTGATGCCGGCTCAGCTCATCGATGCGCTGCGCACCTACTACGAGCAGGGCGGCTTCGTCATGCCACCGCTGATCGCTGCTGCGTTCTCGCTCTGGTACGCGCTTGGCTACCGCATGGCCACGCTCAGACGCGGCAGCGCCAAAGGCCTGAGGAGCCTCGTGACGCTGTACCGTGGCGGCTCGAAGCGCTCGCCGCGAGGCATCATCGACGCTGCCGTGGTCGATGCGCTGCGTCTTGCTCGCGATGGCGGCGGCCGCCTCCGGCCTCGGCTCGAGGACGCTCACGGGCACATCCGCAAGGAGCTCAAGCGCGGACGCACGCTGATTCGCAGCATCGTGGGAGCCGCTCCGCTGGCGGGCCTGCTGGGCACGGTCACGGGCATGATCGAGACCTTCGACTCGCTTGCGGATGCGGCGCTTTTCACACAGACCGGTGGCATCGCTGCAGGGATCGCGCAGGCGCTGTTCACCACCCAGATGGGTCTCGCAGTGGCAGTACCGGGTCTGATCGCAGGCCAGCTGCTTGACCGGCGCCAACAACGCTTCGAGCAGGAGCTTTCGCAGCTCAGCGACATGTTGTGCGGCGCCGACCCGCTCCAGGCGGCGAGGGCCTAGACCGTGCGGCGCATGCGCAGGAAGGCCGAGCCGGCCAGCAGCATCGAGCTCGCTCCGCTCATCGATATGGTCTTCATCCTTCTGATCTTCTTCATGGTCACCACGACCTTCGTCAAGGACATGAAGGTCGACATCGAGCGACCCGGCGCAGTGAGCGCCGCGCGGGCAACAAGCAAGGCACTGCGCGTGAACATCGACGTGCAGGGCGCGATCTATATCGATGGAAACCCCGTGCGGCCGTGGATGGTGCAGAGCCGCGTGCGCGATCTGCTCGAGGCCGGCACGAGCCAGTCGGTGCTGGTCATCGCCGACAGGCGGGTGCAGGTCGAGACGCTGGTGGAAGTCGTCGACCAGTGTCGGCTCGCCGGTGCCGCGGACGTGGGCGTTGCTACCGAGCGCGAAGCGGGGGGAGTCTGAGGATCCGCCATGAAGCAGCCATCGCTATTCCGTCACGTGATTTCGATCTTGGCCACGGTCTTCGGCGCAGCCCTGGTATTCGCGCTCACGCTGCTGATGAACGAGCTGGGCCAGCCGGGGGGCCAACGCGACGACCTGAGCACCACAGGCTTCAAGGTCGAGCACCGGCCCAAGAAGAGGATCCAAAAGACGGCGCGCTCCAGGCCACGAAGGAGCAGCCGGCGGCGAGCGACTGCGCCGGTTCCCGTGCCCAACCTTTCGTCAGCGCTGGGAGGCGTCAACCTGGACGTACCCACCTTCGACGAAAGCGAGCTGTTGACCGGCACGGACCAGTCCCTGCTCGGCGACGCCAGCAAGCAGCTCGTCATGACCGAGGACACCGTGGACCGCAAACCTCGACCCACGCGCCGAGTACCACCAGGCTACCCGGACAAGGCTCGGCGGCGCGGCATCACCGGCTTCGTGACCATGAAGCTGTTGATCAGCTCCGAGGGCAGCGTCGAGTGGGTGCGCGTGCTCGAAGCACAGCCTCGAGGCGTGTTCGAAGAGGTGGCGCTCGCGAGCGTGCGGCAGTGGCGCTATTCCCCCGCCACCTACCACGGCGATCCCGTGGCCATGGAAGCCACCCAGACGCTTCGCTTCCGGCTCAACTGATCGGCAACCGATCACTCGACCGAGCATGCATGGCAATGGCCACGAAGACCCCGAGCAAACCGGCACCAAAGCCCAGGGGGCTTCCCCGTCGGTTTGGGGCCCGCCAAGCCAGGTCAGCAGTCCCGCGCCGGGTACTGGCGAGTCTCGCGCTCTGCACTGCCCTTGCCTGCACGCAGCACGCAAGCGCGCAGCGAGCCACGCACGAGACCAAGGGTGCAGCCGCGGACCATGTAGACCGCATCGCACTGGCGGCGCGCTTGATCGCCGACCGCCACTTCGATCGGGCCGAGCACGTGCTGCGCGAGATCGACCAGCGAGCACAGACGACAGACCTCAAGAGGGTGCACGCGTACCTGGGTATGGTTCAGCTTCATCGACAGGACTTTCTGGGCGCGCGTGCGAGCCTCATCAAGGCCATCCGCAAGGGCGCCAGCGAGCCGATCGTGCATCTGTACCTGGCTCAAGCGCACTTCGGGCTAAACGACCACCGGCGCGGCTTGCGGGAGCTGGATCGCGCCGGATCCGAGGCCGACAGGGCGCCGGTCTACCGCAAGCGCGCCGAAGCACATTGGGCTCTCGACGAGCCCGCGCGCGCGCTCGCGATCCTGGCCCAGGGATCGACGCGTTTTCCGGAGCGCAAGGAATTCATGCAGCTCGAGATTGCGTACTTGATCGAGCTCGGGCTGTTCCAGGCGGCGGTGGGCTCGGGCAAGCGCTTTCTGGTGCGAAAAGACGTGGCAGCGAGCGACTACCTGGCCATCGGCGAGGCATTACGCAGGGCCAAGCGATTCGAAAGCGCCCGGCAGCTGCTCGAAGCTGCCAGACTGCGTTTTTGGGGCCACTCCAAGCTGAGTGTGCTGCTTGCCCACTGCTATCTGGATGATGGGCGCCCACTGCCCGCAGCCATGATCTTCGAGAACCTGGCGCGCTTCGACGGTCAATACACGCACCAAGCAGCTGAGCTCTATCGCAGGGCCGGCCGCCTCGAGCGCGCTCTGGCGCTGAACGCTCGCATCGCGGATCAGAAGATCAAGATCAAGCAACGTCTGAGCATCCTGTTGCAGATGGAACGCTTCGAGATGGTGGCCGCCATGGCTCCGAGGCTGTCCCGGCTGGACCTGATCACCGACGACGGCATTCGCTACGCACTAGCGTACGGGTACTACAGGATCGGCGAGCTGCAGCAAGCGGAGCATCAGCTGCGGCACATCGAGGAGCCCGATGTGTTCCGCCGTGCCACGCAGCTGCGGCGGGCGATGCAAGCTTGCAGGCGAGCGCAATGGGAATGCAGCTGAGCCGGCGGGCGGCGATGCCCACGTCAACCGCGCAGGGACGAGCTGGGAATACGCACGGATCACGGCTTGCACGGCGTATGTTGGCGGCGCCCGGACTCGTGATCGTCCTGGCTGCCGGCTCGCTGGCCGCCCAGCCCTCACCGTCCTTGCCGCTCGCTCCGGCCAACGACCAGCAGATGTCCGCGCCCTCGTCCACCAGCGCTTCCCAGGCGACGCTGCATGTGCTCGTGTTTCTGGGCAACGAGCCTCTGGCAGGGGCTCGGCTGGCGCTGCAGGACGCGCGCGCCACGACGACGGACGACGGCAGCGCCAGGCTCGCGGCGCCGGCCGGCCCTCACAGCCTCTTCGTGCGCATCCCGTCCGCGCTGAGCGCCGGGACGGAACGCTCTGCGGGCATCCTCGAGCTCAAGGATCTGCGATTGGCCCCAGGGGAGGTGACCCAACTGATCTTGACACTGGATCGTCAGGGTCGGTTGATCTCGAGCGATCTCGAGTCCCCGCGTCGCCCGCACGAAACGCCCGAGCAGGCGCACGCGCTCGGTCAGACAAGGGCGGGTCCTCGGGGCACGTTGCGCGGGAGGATCGTGTCGTCCAAGAACGCTGAGCCCGTGGCCGATGCGAGCGTGTACGTGCGCGGTGTTCCGGTTCAAGCCAAGAGCGGCCCCCAGGGTCGCTTTGCGCTCAGCCTGCCGGAAGCAACGTACAGCCTCTCCATCATTCATGCGGACTTTGGCACCTCGTCCATGGACGAGGTGCGTGTGGTAGGAAACCAAGAAACCGCGCTCGAGATCCGGCTCGATCCGGCAGCGGTTCAACTGGAAGACTTCGTGGTTACCGCGCCCCATATCAAAGGCGGAATTGCCGAGCTGGTACAGGAGCGCCGCGAGGCCAGCGCGGTCGCCGACGTGATTGGCAGCGAGCAGATGGCACGCACCGGCGACTCCAACGCAGCAGCAGCTCTGCGCCGCGTCACAGGAATCACGGTAATCGACGGCAAGTTCATCTACGTGCGCGGCATGGGGGAGCGCTACTCGAGCACGCTCCTGAACGGTGCTCAGCTGCCGAGCCCCGAACCGACTCGTCGTGTGGTGCCGCTGGACATGTTCCCGACGGGTGTGATCGAAAGCGTCGTGATCCAGAAGACCTACTCGCCCGACAGGCCGGCGGAGTTCGGCGGCGGGGTCGTGCAACTCAGGAGCCGGGGAGCCCCCGAACGCTTCAAGCTGAGCCTGACCACGTCGTTGAGAGCCAACACGCAGACCACCTTCCGAAACGGCTGGGGCTACCCCGGAGGCAGGCTCGACTTCCTTGGAATCGACGACGGCACGCGCAGACTGCCTGAGAAACTAAGCAAAGCGACCGCGGACCGTCGCCTGGTGTCCCAAGGACGCTTCGACCCGCCCGGTACAGGCTTCACGGCCGATGAGCTGCAGGCGTTGGGTCGGTCGCTGGATGCCAATTGGCAACCACAGCGGCGAGTGATCCCCCCGGGCCTGGGCCTTTCGGCCTCGGTCGGCGACTCCTACCAGCTGGGGTCGCAAAGCAAAGCAGGGTTCCTGTTGTCCCTGCTCTACGGCGATAACTACAGGACGCTCGACTACAGGCAGGTGCGCTACGTTTTTGGGACCGAGCAGAGTATTCGCAACGATTTTCGCTTCGACGAGACGCGCCGCACCATCAACCTGGCTGCCATCCTCGATGGCGGTTTGACCCTCTCCGAGCAGCATCGGATTCGCGCAACCAGCCTGCTGCTGAGGACGACCGGGGATCTGGCGCGCACCTATGCGGGCCCCTACGGCGACATCGACGGTGCGTTCGTTCGCGCGACGCGCCTGCGCTGGGCCGAACGGCAGCTGTCCGCCCAGCAGCTGGCGGGTGAGCACACCTTCGAGGCGCTCGGCGGTCTCGGGCTGGCCTGGCGCGCAGCGTACAACAGCGCGGATCGCAGCGAGCCGAACCGGCGCGACACGCGCTACGACGAGGAGAGTCGCTCGAAGCAGGGCGAGCGCGTCTACCTGCTTGCCAACGCGAACGAGAACAACCCCAGGCTGTACGCTGACCTCGACGACACGATGTACGATGTCGCGCTCGATCTGACACTGCCCATCCAGACCCGGGCCGGGCTCGAGGCTCAGCTGCGGGCGGGTGGCAGCTACGTTCGTCGAGAGCGCAGCTCCGACGTGCGCCGCTTTCGCCTGGTGGGCATGCCACGAGACGAGTCGCTGCGGGGACTGCCGCCGAATCAGCTCTTCGCGGCGAGCAACATCGGACCGGACGGCTTCGTGTTGAAGGAGGCCACGCAGCCCACCGACCACTACACGGGCAGGCAGCGGATCAACGCAGCGTACGTCATGGGTGAGCTCTCGCTTGCGGCCGGGATAGACGTCATGGCGGGCGCCAGACTGGAGCTCGCGGGGCAGCGTGTCGTGACTTCCGATCCCTTCAAGGTCAATGCCGAGCCGGTGGTCGCGCAGCTGCACAACAACGACCTGTTGCCCGCAAGCACACTGACGTGGCACCTCAACGACAAGCTGCAGGCGCGCCTCGGCTTCAGTCAAACGCTTTCGAGACCGGAGTTTCGCGAGCTTTCCAGTGCCGTGTTCTTCGATTCCATCGGTCGCGTGATCGTCGGCAATCCCGATTTGAAACGAGCCAAGCTCTGGAATTTCGACGCGCGAGTCGAGTGCTATTTCTCAGGCGATGAAAGTGTTTCGGTCGGCGGCTTCTACAAGCGCTTCGACAACCCCATCGAAGAGACCGTGGTGCCGGCAGCCGACCAGCAGTTCACGTACGCGAATGCGCTTGGAGCCACGAACCTCGGCCTGGAGCTCGAGCTGATCAAGCGCTTTGGGATGCTCATGGACGAGCTCGAGCATCTGTACCTGGCGCTCAACCTCACGTTGATTCGCTCGCGCATCGAGCTCGACCCCGAGCTCCTGAGTTTGGCGACCAACCTCAAGCGGCCCCTGCAGGGTCAGTCCCCGTACGTGGCCAATGTCCAGCTCGGCTACGATGACGCGGGCGACGACGGCAGCGGGCTTACGATCGCATTGCTCTACAACGTCTCGGGGCCGCGCATCCGTCAGGTCGGGGCCAACCCCCTGCCTGACATCGTGGAGCAGCCGCTCCACAGCGTCGATCTGATCGTCTCCAAGCGACTGGGCCGAGGCTTCGTCGTGCGCACCAAGGCCCAGAACCTGCTCAACCCCGTGCGAAGACAGACCCAGGGCGGCCAGACTGCGCTCGCCGGACGTCTCGGCGCTCGGCTCTCCGTGGGCTTGGCGTGGTCCTACTGATGAGGTCCCGGTCGCCAGCAGGGTCAAGACCGATCCTGCGACGGGCCGTCGCATGTGGGGAGCAAACCTCTCACAGATAGAGGAGGCCCTGACCGCTCGTCGGAGGCAAACTCCGGGTGCCCTTCGTGTGACGTTTGAGTGAACGCCGCGGCTGCTCTGCGACCTGACGTTGTGCTCCGTTGGCTCCGGGCTAGATTCAGCCACGCTTCCAAGCTGACGTCCCCGATAACGCTTGAACCCAGCAGGAACGAGTAGGCATGGCGCTGCTAGACAAAGACGAACGGCGGGTGGTCACGGGCATCCTGGTCGGTGCAGGGATCGCCTGGATCGCACCGCAGCTGGCTCCGGCGCTGCTACAGGCAGCAAAGCCGCTCTTCAAGGCGGTATTGCGCGTCGGTCTCGTCGGCCTCGACACGGGACGCGAGGTCGCGGCACACGTGCAGGAAGCGGCCAGTGATGCGTGGGCGGAGGTGCAGGTGGAGCTCGCGCGCGAGGCCGGGCTTCCTCCTCAGGAAGTCGAGCTCCAGCAACAGGACAGCCCGGAAGGCGACGCGCCGGAGCCGGCCGGCGCTTCAGCCACCCCGTCGGGCTGACCGATGGCCTCCAAGGCTTACCTCAGGCATCGGATACCCGGCAGGATCCGTTTCGTGCTGCCGGAGCTGCGAGGCGATCGCGAGCAGCTCGAGCGCCTCGCTGCCGAGCTCGATGAACACGCCAGCGTCATTGCTACCCAAGTGAACCCGCTGACGGGCAGTGTATTGGTCGTGCATGAGGGGGAGATGGACGGTATCGCTCGCTTCGCGCGCGAGCGAGAGCTGTTCGATTTCGATCCACGCCAGCGATCGTCCCAGGACGATCCTATCGCCCAGCGCCTGTACGCTCGCGCAAGTGAGCTGAACGACAAGCTCCGCGAAACCACCGGGGGCCAGATCGATCTGCCGAGCTTGGCGTTTCTGTTTTTGGGAGGCTCGGGCGTGCGTCAGGTAGTGCGAGGGGAGCTGCTGCCCGCCGCGGTCACGCTGCTGTGGAACGCGATCGGAGTCGTCCGAAGCGCGAAACCGCCTCGAGCGCCAGGCGCGAGGCCCGAAGCCGGGGCTGCGCGCCCGGCCAAGCCCGCGGACGGCGAGGGAAGTTGGCGGGCGCGTCCACCACAGCGTCCTGCGCCGCCGGACCGGCTGTAGAGCCCCAACAACCTTCGTGATGGGTTAGGCAAGCCAAGCGCTACACAGATGTTCCCTGGCGGTCATCCGATCGTCACAGGATCGGGCTTTGCTAGATTCAGGCTGCTAGAACCAAAAGGCTGCTAGCCAAAGAAGGCCGCCGTATCCGCGAGGGGATGCGAGCATGCAAGAACCTGCGACTAGGCTGCAGATCCGGCTCACCCACCTGGCTCACAATTCCAGCGCCTGCGGCGCCGTGCTCGACTCGTTGCGTGGTCTCGAAGGCGTCGCGCATGCCGTGCTGGATCGCTCCCAGGGCAACCTGCTGCTTCGCTACGACGCAACGCGCACGAGCCCACACGAGATCCTGGGTCGGGTCCGGCGTGCGGGTCTCATGCAACACACCGCCCTTTCGGAGGCCGGCACGACGCCGTCGGGGTATGGTCTCGCTTCGGGCACGGCCTTCAGCGGCTCGGTGCTTTCGTTCACAGCAAACCTGTCGGCGACTGCGCTGCGTGCAGCTGCGACCCTGGTATAGCTCAGCTGGTCTTCAGCTGTTCCGTGAGATCGGTCGTTTCCCAGGGTAGCTCGAGATCGGTTCTGCCCACCTGGCCGTAGGTGGCGAGCCTCGGATAGAATCCGTCCTTGTCGCGTTCCGGCAGATCGCGCAGACCGAGGTCGCGCACGAGGGCGGACACGCGGAAGTCCACGTTACGGCGCAGCCGGCGCTCGAGCTCTTCTTCTTTGATGCTTCCCGTGCCAAAGGTCAACACGCGGATGCTCGCGGGCTCGGCCAGCCCCACGGAGTAGCTGAGCTGTACCTCGCACTTGCGGGCGAGCTCCGCAGCGACGATGTTCTTGGCGGCATGGCGCGCCGCGTAGGCCCCGATGCGATCGACGCGAGAGGGGTCCTTGCCGCTTAGCGCGGAGCTGCTGTGGCGCGCGAAGCCGCCGTAGGTGTCGGTCGCGCCCTTACGCCCCGTCAGCCCGGCATGCGAGTAGGGCCCGCTGTCTACTATCGGGCCCTCCGGATTGATGGCGATGCGCGTGTGCTCGTCGACGCCAACGAGCTCTTGCGCGAAGACCGGGTCGACCACGGCGGCGCGCAGGTCGTCGTAGAGCTTGCTCGGTGTGGGAAGGCCCTTCTCTCGCTGGCTCGCCAGCAGGGTCAGGCTGTGCACCCGTATTGGACGCTGGGCGCGGTATTCCACACCCACCTGGAACTTACCATCCGGCGTCAAGTAGCTGAGCTCTTTCGAGACCCGGGCCAGATCGAAGCGGCGTGCCAGCCGGTTGGCGAGCACCACTGGAACCGGCATCAGCTCCGGCGTGTGATCGCAGGCAAAACCGAACACCGTGGCCTGGTCCAGGGCGGGCATGCAGTTGAGCTCTTCTTCACCGAGCTCCCGCTCATCCCGCCGCTCGACACCGCTCGGGAAGTCGAGCAAGCTGGTTACCACGGTGCAGTCGCGCGCGTTGAAGCGGCCCTCTTCGTAGCCTACCTCGGCGATAACGTTGCGGGCGGTGCTGGCGATATCCAGGCTCGCGTTCGAGCGAAACCGCACCGACGCGAAGAGAATCCCAGCCGAAACCGCGCACTCGGCTACCACCCTGGCGAGCGGGTCTTGCCGGAAGTGGTGACCGACGATGGCATCGCTGACGATGTCGCACAGTTTGTCGGGGTGCCCGCTTGAGACCGATTCCGACGTGAAGACGAAGTCCGTTTGCATGGCGCCGGGCTCTCAGTCGTGGTCGGACGACGCAGCGCTGGCCGACGGCTCGGCACGCCGGGGTCCTGGCTTGCCGAGCTCGTTGAGCAGCAACGGCACCAGGCTGACCGCAACCACCACCAGCCAGTCTAGCCCCCGGAGCCGCGAGGTTCCAAGCGCACTACGGAGGGCGGGCACGAGCTGAGTTAGCGCCGTTAGCCCCAGGCCGCCCGTGACGGCCAGGGGCACGTAGGGGTTGGGCGGCAAGGCCGGCTTGTCCCACAGGCGGTGCTTCGAAGACCGCGCCGACAGGGTGTGCAGCAGCTGTGCCGAGGTAAGGCCCATGAACGCCAGCGTGCCCGCCTGCGGCCCGGAACCGTGGCGATACAGGCCATAGGCGTAGGCGGCCAGCGCTGCGACGCTGATGGTGACGCCCTCCTGGCCCATGCGCCACATTTCGCGTGTCGAAAACATGGGAGCATCGGACGCTCTTGGCGGGCGCCCCAGCACATCCTTGTCGGGCGGTTCCATGGCCAGCGCGAGCTCCGGAAAGATATCCGTCACCATGTTGATCCACAGCAGCTGCATGGGGCTGATCGCTTCGGCACGCCCGGCAGCAACCGTCGCAAAGGTCACCAGAATCTCGCTCAAGTTGGTCGCAAGTATGAAGCGCACCGCCTTGCGGATATCGTCGTAGATCGTACGCCCGTGCTCGATCGCGGCGAGCACAGAGTCGAGGTTGTCGTCGGGCAACACCACGTCGGCGACCTCGCAGGCGAGCTCGCTGCCCGCGGCGCCCATAGCGATGCCGATATCGGCGGCCTTGAGGGCGGGACCGTCGTTGATGCCATCGCCGCTCATGGCCACGACCCGGCCGGCGGACTGCAACGCCTGAACCACCTGCAGCTTGTGAGAGGGACTGACGCGTGAAAAAATGTCGATGCGCTGCGCCAGGGCGCGCAGCAGCTCCGGCGGCAACGCGTCGAGCTGGGTCGAGTCCAGAATCTCGAGCTTTCCGTTGCGACTGAGGCCGATCTGCTTTCCGATCGCGTAGGCGGTCGCGCTCTGATCGCCCGTGATCATCGCGGTTTCGACGCCCGCCTCCCGCAGCTGCGCGATGAGCTCGCCCACCCCCTCGCGGGGCGGGTCGTGCATGCCCACCAGGCCGACCCAGGTGAGCTCGACGGCGTCCAGGTGGTAGCTCCGCACTCCGTTGTGTTCTCGCTCGATGTCAGCGCCCGGCAGGTGCGCACACGCCAGGCCCAGCATGCGCAGCGCGCGCCCGGCCAGCTGCTCGTTGCGTGTCACGAGCTCCCGCCGCATGCCGTCGCTGAGCTCGCTGATCCTCCCCCCCTCGTAGCGGGTACGGCAGCGAGCCAATACCTCTGTCGGTCGTCCCTTGACGGCCACGACCATGCCCTGTTCCCCGAGGCGGCGGTGTACCGTGAGCATCATACCGCGTCCCTCGGCACGCGGTTCGGTGTGCACGAGCGGATACGATTCGCGAAGCTTGCCTACGTCCAGGCTCGCATCCAGCGCCATCTGAATCAGGGCCGATTCGGTGGGGCTGCCATTCAGCAGCAAGACCCCGTCGACTCGCTCGAGCTGCGCTTCGTTGCACAGTGCTGCAACCCGGAGCGTCCACTGCAGGTCCGGATAATCGCTCGGGCTCACCTCCCAGTCGCCGAGCTGGAAACGCCCGCGAGTAAGGTCAAACTCATGCTTGCCGGCGCACACCGCCGTGACGCTCATTTGGTTGTGTGTGATGGTCCCCGTCTTGTCCAGGCACACGACCTGCAAGGCGCCCAGCGTTTCCACCGCACCCAGGCCGCGCACGACGACGTTGCGCTCCTGCATGCGCCGGAGGCCGAGTGCCAAGGTGGTGATGGCAACGGTAGGCAACCCCTCGGGGACCGCGGCAACGGCAAGGGATACGGCCGTCTTGAGCATCTGCGCGAAACCCTGGCCGCGCAGCAAGCCGATCACGCCCACGGCGCCGCAGACGATCGCCGAGCCCACGACCGTCTGAGTCCCGAGCCGTGCAAGCTGCCGGTGCATGGGAGTGTCCGGTGCCCTGACGGTCCCCACCATTTCCTGCACCTTGCCGATTTCGGTCCGCGAGCCGGTCGCTACGACCACGGCGGTGCCGGTACCGCCCGTGACCATGGTGCCACGGAACACCATGTTGCTTCGTTCGCAAAGGGGAAGGGCGTCCTCGCGCAGCGCCCGGCTGTTCTTGAGCACCGGCAGGCTCTCGCCGGTCAAGGCGGATTCGTCCACCGTCAACTGCGTAATGCTGAGCAACCGGGCGTCCGCTGCGACGTAGTTGCCGGGGGCCAGCGTGAGCACGTCGCCCGGCACGAGCTCTTCGGCCGGCCAGGTGCGCGCTTTGGCGTCGCGTATGAGCGCAGCCTCGGGAGTCGAGCGGCGCGTAAGCGCACGAATCGTCCTGTCGGCAGCGCGCTCGGTCGCGTATCCGATGCAGGCGTTGACCGCAACAACCAGCAGGATTGCCGCCGCATCCGCGGTACCGCCAGTGGCTGCCGAGAGCAATGCCGACCCGGCCAGCATCGCGACCGGAACATTGAGCAGCTGGTCGACCAGCACCTCGAACGCAGAGCGCGCGTTGGCTTCCGGCAAACGGTTCAACCCGAAGCGACGTCGCTGTGCCGCGATCTGCTCCTGGGATAAGCCCGAGGTCACGTCGACACCGAGTTGCTCGACAAGCGCAGCCAGATCACGCGTGTGCCAGCAGGGATCGACCGCTTCGCCTCGCACGCGCTGCTTCGCGGCGTCACCCTGGCCGCGCCTCGATCGCCTTGCCGGCCTCGGACACTCTGCCTCCGACTTGGCCGAGCGCTGTACGGGATCGAGCCGCTGTGCCAAATAGAGCCGTCGTACTATATCGAGCACGGCCTGGCGCGCTGTTCGCCCTGCGACCCGCGCTCCCACGCCCGGGTTGGCAGGCCGCCTTTGCCACGCCGCCCGGGCACGCGCCGCCGGAGACCTTTCGAGCTCCGAAGCCAAGCGTAGTATCAGGCGCTCGATCTGCTGGCGCGTCGCCTCGGCGTCGGTCCCCGGATCCACACGCACGAGCACGCTGCACGTGAACACGTTGACGCTCGCCTGCCGAAACGGGGGACGGCTCAGCAGCGCGCGCTCCAGCGGATCCTTGAGATGAGCCGCGCGGTAGAGCGCAGGCACGGCGAAGCGCTGGCGGCCGGCAGCGACGGAACGCAGGGTAGCCCCGAAGCGCGAGCGTGAGGCGCGACCTTTTGGGTTGGGTCGTGAACGTGGTTGGGGCCGCGGCTTTGCGCGAAGCCGTCCGCCCGCATCGCGGGCCCTCGGTCGAGCCGAGGACCACTGCTGCGACCGGTTTGCGGAGTGAGGCTGCGCATCCGCCATGAAGAGACTCGCTAGCGACCGATCTTCCGACCGTCGGTGTGGCTCACCTGGATAACGCTCGGCTTGGCAAAGACTGGCTCATCAATGAGGTTAGCCACTATGGCGAGCCAACGTGGCGCTCACGTCACGTGAATGTGTCACGACGGGCAAGATGTCGTCGTTTAGTATCAGTAGGTACTCTGGCGCCCGAGGTGCGCAGCGCTCGGGATCCCCGTGATCGCGAACCTGTCCCGATGCTGTTCGAGGACTACGAGCAGCTGGTGCGCCACACGGGCAGCATCAGGTCGCTGACAGGGTGCGGTGTGGCGGTGCCGATCAGGGTGCCGTTACCCAGCCGGCCGGACTCGTTGTGGCCCCAGCAGCTGACCTCGCCCGTGCTCAGACGCGCGCACGTGTGCTCGCCACCTGCCGAGATCAGGTTGCCGCAGCCCCGGCAGACACCTCCCTCGTCCACGCGCCCATCGCAGTCGTCGTCAAGCTTGTTGCAGCGCTCCAGCATTGGAACGCACGCGTCCGAAGCCGCATCGGTCCCTGCGTCGTTGCTGCCCGGATTGGACACGCTTGCATCTGCGTCCGTGGGCGCCGCATGCTGACTGCTGCAGCCACTGGACAAGGCGGCGCACCCGGCGAGCGCGCCCGCCAGTAAAGCGGTTGCTAGCCCGCATATGCGGGCGTACCGGAACGAGCGTCCGGCCCCGAGCACTAGCAAACACATCAGCCACGGCAGCTTGTCCGCTCCCCTCGTCCCACCCGCGACGTGGCACCCGCAGCCGCCGGTGCTCGCGGTCGCAGGCGACCCAGCCGGGTTCTTGGCGTCGCCCGGTACTCGAGCATCACCGCCGCGGCCAGCGCCGCTGGACGCGACCGAAGAAACAGCGTCAGCG
>JAKSBK010000256.1 GCA_022361155.1 Pseudomonadota bacterium | reverse complement strand
TGCAAGGGCTTGACTCCCAACCAACGCCTCCGACTATCCCAACCGGCGCCTGGCCACGCCCGCATCAGCCCCGTCGAGCCCGCTCGACCCGTCACGCTACCTGGAGCCCGCACGCTTTTGCAGTCTTGTTTGTCCTGTGCGCCTCAAGTCAACATAATGCCACTTCTGCGAAGTAAGTGTGTAGGCGTTCTATAGAGATGGCGGGTTTGCGGTCATTAGAAATGTCGGGTTCGGCCTGGTGTGTCGAGGTCGCCGGCCATGACGACCGCGGTCGCGCAGAACCCGTGCGAAACGCCATCAAATAGCGTGACGACTGCACCATCAAACAGCGTGCTCACGCTCATTCTAACGGATCCCACATGGAGGGTTTGTGTGGATCATCTAGGCTGATTGACTCTCCATCACATCTCGTCCTCAAGGAAATCTCGGCGCGCTTCATTGCGTGAGGATGTAGGATTACCTCCGGATTAGGCCCGTCTCCCCGCCGGGTCATGATCGTCATAAAGATAAGAAACAGGGCTGCGAACAGGGCGCCGCCAATCGCCCAGAGCTGCACGGTGCGATCCGTAGCGACGGCGGCAAACACTAAGCAAAGACCGGCGCTCGCTGCTACCAAAGACTGCCCTACGCGGGCGTAGGTTTTAGCCGCGCGGTTAGCGCAGTCCGCGCACATCGATACTGAGATGCGACGCGTCTGTTCGCAAGTCAATTCAAACTCTCCATACCCGCTGGGCCTAGACCTGATTATCCTTGCGTTCCACTCTCGGCTCAGCCTCGGTCTGCAGGTCATTCCGCAAACCACACACTCTGTATCCAGAAGTTCATCCATGGCGATCTCCGTCGAAACGCTCGTCGTGGCGTGCGCGGTCGAGCCGATAGCTGTGGCGGCCTACGTCGAGCGGCTTAGGCGCGCGGGCGTGTACCGCATGCTTTGGCCAACGCACTCGTCGTTCGTGGAGAGCGGAACGGTGACAAAGAACTCGGAAATCTACGATCACGGCCCGACAGCTACCTGTTCAGCAAGTGACCAATGTACGTGAAGCCCAAGAAGCCAAAAAAACACGATGGAAGGAGTATACGCCAAGAGCCGTCAGGATCTAACGGGTAAAAGAAGTGCCCCGCTATCGTGCCGGAAAGAAAGCCAACAAACAAGGATCCAATGGCGCATCCGAAAGCATCACCAAGAACATCCCAGCCGTCTACCATGACAAACACGATTAGCACGAACAAGCTAGCGAAGAATGCTATCCATGCAAGAGTTCGCAGCTGTGATGCGACGCCAGGATTCGTTCTGGACGATACGCTGTCGACGCGCCTAACTATAGTTCTTCCCTTCAGTTCGGTCTGGACTGTGTTTCCAATTTGCACGTGTTCGAGAACGAACGAGGAGCTTACAGCCAAACACATTGAAAGACTAGCTAATCCAAAGAAGTACTTCATTAGTAAGTGTTTCGATGAGTAGTTGTGTTGGCAAATGCAACGATGCTCAGTTGGCAGACGTCCGCTCTTGCCTTTCAGTTACCCGTGCCCTCCCTTGAGAACCCGATACGGCGCCTCGGTCGAGTAACACGGATTGAGCTCGCCCGAGCCGGCGCTCTCCCAGTTGTGCGGCCCGCGCTCCGGCCAGTCGCCCCGCTCAAGCATCAAGACACGATGTCCGGCCATCACGAGGCTATACGCCGCCATGGCACCACCCGGACCACTGCCGACAACGATAGCGTCGTACGGATCTCGACTGTTGGGGTCGTCGCACGCAGCGGGCACGTAGCGGGCAACTAGCAGAGGCGCTGAAGGGAATCAATCGACGCCGCCACTCAGGGGTCGACTTTCATGTACGAAATCAGGGACGCAGGACACTAGCGCCAAACGCGACCTTGGAGGACGGGAGCGGGTCGTGGGGGCCGGTCCCGGACGTCGCCGACTTGGAGCGTACGCCACTGGTCGAGGCCCTGCCCGACGTAACCGCCGCCGTTCGCCGGCGCTCGCCGCCGGTTGAATCCTGAAAACCCAATGATTGCTGCGCAAGAAGGCCGGCCCTGGGCTTGCTGCATGCCGCGGAGCGATGCCGCATGTGGCCCATGTCCCCCTGCCGGCCCCGGCGACCGGCTACGAGCGCCGGCAGCCCGAGCAGACCCTGCTCTACCAGACGCTGGCGGCGCACTGGCCGCGCTTCGCCCAGCGTTGTGAGGAGCACGGCGGGTTGCCCGCGTTCGTCACGCGCGAGTTCGAGGATTACCTCACGTGTGGAATCTTGGAGCATGGCTGCGTGACGGCGTCCTGCCGCGAGTGTGGGTTCGAGCGCTTGGTCGGCTTCAGCTGCAAGCACCGCGGGTTTTGCCCCAGCTGTTGCGGCCGAAGAATGAACGACACGGCCGCACACTTGGTCGACTCGGTGCTGCCGTTCGATGCTCCCGTCAGGCAGTGGGTGTGCTCGCTGCCGTGGCAGCTTCGCAGCGTGCTTGGCTACGACAGCCGACTGTGCAGCGAGGTCATGACGGCCTTTGCGACCGAGCTGATGCGCAGCTACAAGCGGCGGGCCAAACGACAGCTCGGCCTCGCTTCGGTAGCCGATGCGTTTACAGGCACCATCACGTTTGTACAGCGTTTTGATAGTGCCTTGCGGCTCAACGTACATGGGCACACCTTGGCGCTCGACGGCGTATACGTGCGCGATGAGGAGGGCGAGCTGCGCTTTCAGACGCTGCCCGAGCCGACTGTGGGCGACGTTACCGACGTTGCAACGCGCACCGCCGCGCGCATCGAGCGCGTGCTCGAACAGCACGGCCGCTACTTGGACGAGCCGACCGAGCACGGCGACGAGCAGCTGTGGCTCGACTACCCGGCGCTGGCTTCGTGCTACCAGGCCGCCACGAGCGGCCGGCAACTGCTCGACGAGCACCCCGGAAAGCCTGCCCTGCGCTTGCTCGGCACGACCAAGGCGCGCAAGCACGCTGCACACGCAGCGCTCGTCGCCGAGGTGCGCGGGGTCAATGTTCATGCCGAGCGCGTCGTCGATGGCCGGGACCGAAAGCAACTCGAGCGACTGTGCCGATACCTTGCCCGGCCACCGTTGAGCCACGAGCGCTTGAGCGAGCTCGCTGACGGCAAGCTGCGCCTCGCGCTCAAGACCCCCTGGTCCGACGGAACCCGAGCCATCGTGCTCAGTCCCATGGACCTCATCGCCCGCCTGTGCGCCCTGGTGCCGCCGCCGTACTTCCACCTGACGCGCTTTCACGGCGTCTTCGCCCCCAATGCAACCCTGCGGCCTCAGATCGTCCCTGTGCGTGCCCCTGACCCCGAGCTCGACCTGCCCGAGCAACTGCTCCTGTTCGACAAAACCGGCCAAAGGCCCGCCGCACCCGCTGACCCTGAGCCAGCGCCAAGTTCGCCCGGCCGACATCCGTGGGCCTGGCTGCTCAAGCGAGTGTTCAAGGCCGACGTCACCGTCTGCCCCAAGTGCCAAGGCCGCATGCGCATCACCCAGGTGGCGCTCACCGCAGACGACATCGGCCGCATTCTGGCTCATCACGGCTTGGGGCCCAGACCGCCGCCGCCGCCTATCCTGAGCCCAC
>JAKSBK010000255.1 GCA_022361155.1 Pseudomonadota bacterium | reverse complement strand
ATGTAGGCGGCCATGCCCACGAGCCCCGCAAGCACGCCGCCCGCGCCGACCGCGACGCGATCGTGCCAACCGCGACCGCGGGGCACGAACAGCACGGCCGCGGTCACCAGAAGCGCCAGGTAGCAGCACTCGCCGAGCCCTCGCAGCACTTCATAGGCGCCGAGCGCTTGCGCACTGAGCTTGCGACGACCAATGAGCTCCGTGACCTGTGCGAGCAGCGAGAAGCTTGCTACCAGAGCGGCCTCGCTGACGACCACACGACTCATGGGGCGCTCCACCTTGCGGAGCGCGATCATCATGACCAGCACGCCGAGGACGTTGGCGGCACCCGTTCCGAAGCGGACGAGCTGCCCTATGGAGCCCACATACTGGGGCCCTACAGCGGCGAAGGCGCCCGTGGCGAGAAACATCACCCCGAAGCAGGCCAACATCGCGCGGCGAAGCAGGGTGGTGTGGCGATCGCTCCGAACGAACACAAGCAGGCCGACAAAAATGGCGGCGACCGCCGCGACGGCACAGAGATTGCTTGCGAAGTCGCCCCAGCGATGGGCACGTAGCAGCAGACCGTGCTCGACCCGGCCGCTGAGTGGGGGCAGCACAACCCGCTTGAGTGCCAAGTCCACGAATGCCGCGACGGTCGCCAGGGCGCTCAGCACAGGAGCCTGAGCCAGGTCGGCGGCTCCATTTGCGCTCAGGCGCGCTGACCAAGGCAGCCGCCGCCCGGCCTTCGGCCCCTCGTCCGGCTTTTCCTCCGGCCCCAGCAAGACCTGATCCGAATGATCCGAAGCCTGTGCGTCGCTACGCCCTTCACTCATGAAGGCCCGCCGACCCCTGGCGCTGGCGCGCGGCTCCGGGCAGGCGCGCTGCCCGCTCGACCCGGAGCACGTCGCCTGGTATCGATGGCGTCTAGATGATGGAAGCCCGACACGACTGGACCCTCATACAGGCCAAACAGTTGTACACCAAATCGCTACCGGAGCTGATCCACTCTGCGCAGAGCGTGCATCGTGAGCACCATGATCCGACCACGGTACAACTGTGCAGCCTGTTATCGGTCAAAACAGGGGGGTGCCCAGAGGACTGCAGCTATTGTCCGCAAAGCGCACGCCACAACACCCACGTCAAGTCCGAGCGGCTGCTCGAAACCGCTGAAGTACTGCGCAGGGCCAAGCAGGCCCGCGCTGCCGGCGCGACCCGCTTCTGCATGGGAGCTGCCTGGCGCGAGGCGCGTGACGGCGAGCAGTTCGAGCGCATCCTCGCCATGGTACGGGGTGTGCGGGAGCTTGGTATGGAAGCCTGCGTCACCCTGGGCATGCTGAGCGACTCGCAGGCCGAGCAACTCGCCAACGCTGGATTGACCGCGTACAACCACAATCTGGACACGTCGCGCGAGTTCTACGGCGCGATCGTAACTACGCGCAGCTACGACGAGCGTCTCGCGACGCTGCAGCGCGCACGCGACGCGGGGATGTCGCTGTGCTGCGGCGGGATCATCGGTATGGGCGAAGCGGTGGAGGACCGTTGTCGCTTGCTGGTGACGCTGGCTAACCTCAGACCGCAGCCGGAGAGCGTGCCCATCAACGCGCTGGTCTCGGTCGAAGGCACCCCGCTCGCACGCCGTCCACCGGTGGATCCGTTGGATCTCGTGCGCATGTGCGCGACGGCCCGGCTCATGCTGCCCGAGGCCCGAGTCAGGCTGTCCGCGGGTCGAACCGCCCTGAGCCGAGAGGCGCAGGTGCTGTGTTTCCTCGCAGGAGCCAACTCGATCTTTTATGGCGACGGCCTGCTCACCACGCCCAATCCCGAGCAGTGCGAGGACCGGCGCCTGCTCGCCGACGCCGGCTTGGGGCTCGTGACAGAATAAACAGATCGGCTGCGGCCGTGCAGGGCGGCGTGCTCGGGGCTTGCGTCCTCGCAGAAATCCAACACTAGTCCTCGCCGAAACGACACCGGCCCGCATGGACCCCCATGTGGGTGGCGCAATTGTCATGGGTGGCGCAATTGTCGAAGTTCCTGCTGGGGCCTCGGATTCAATGCGTGCTAACATCGCTGTATTCAATTCAACTTGGGGTAGCGCGTGGCACGACAGAAGCGAGCGGCTCTGGAGCGTCGGTTGGGAATGTGGCGGGCTCTTCACGAGCGGCGGCACCGCGGGACCACGGTGCGCTGGCTCATGGAGACCACCGGCGGCAGCCGCGCGACCGTGTACCGCGACCTCGAAGCACTGGAGGCAGCCGGTGCCGGACTGCGGCGCGAGCAGGTCAACGGCGAGGCGCGCGTCTTTGCCGACATCGCCGCACCGCCACCCCTATCCCCCTCTCCCGCCCAGTGGGCCGCGCTGCACCTGGCGCGCCGCTGCATGGGGCCCCTCGAAGGCACGGGCTTCATCCAAGAGCTCGATTCGCTGCTCGCACCCAGCCAGGCCCACGATCGCAGCATCTCCTTGCCCAAGACCCCGCTCGCCCAGCACCCCAAGATCAGCGCCGCGCTCGACGCCGCCATCCGAGCACGCCGCCGGGTCCAGATCCGCTACCGCGGCACCCGCGACAGCGCCCCCAAGCCCCGCACCGTCGAGCCCGCCGCCCTGCGCCTGGCCGGCCGCGACCTCTACGTCATCGCCTACGATCTCGAACGCAGCGCCTGGCGCACCTTCAAGTGCGCCCGCATCCGCCACGCCGCCCTGCTCGAGCAGCCCTGCGCCAAGCGCCGCCCTGACTACGACGAGCAAGCGCTCTTCGGCAAGAGCGTCAAAACCTGGAGCGGCGACGAGCTAGACGTCGCCATCCGCCTCCACCCC
The DNA here is from genome assembly GCA_022361155.1 of Pseudomonadota bacterium. Lineage (NCBI taxonomy): Bacteria > Pseudomonadati > Pseudomonadota > Pseudomonadota bacterium. Next base: position 9,300 of record JAKSBK010000255.1, on the reverse strand, counting down.
GCCGTCGCCCGCTACGCCAGCGAATACCCCCTCATCGCCAACCAGACCCTCGAAGACCAACCCGGCGGCTCCCTCATCGTCCGCGCCCGCGTCTCCGGCCACCTCGAAACCGCCCGCTGGGTCCTCGGCTGGGGAAAGCACGCCGAAGCCCTCGAGCCCGCGATTCTAAGGGAAACCGTGCAGGACGAGCTCGCCGGCGCGCTCGGGCGCTATCGGCCGGGCCTGGCCAAGACGCGCGGAAAAAAGTCCGCGCTCGAACAACCTGTCTCACACAAGCTGAGACGCGGGGGGCGTAGGTAGGGGGGGATGGGGATGAATTCCAAACAAGGCGAACAAGGGGCGAGGGCAACGCGGTGGTCGCCACTCGACCACGCCTCTTTGCGTGGCTGGCCACCGCTGACGTGTTCCCCACAAGTCGCGCAGGTCGTCTCAAACAAGCTGAGACGGACCGGTGCGGGTGATAGAGGACTCGCGTGAACGCAGACGGGATCGGCGACAACCCCGAGGCGCAAATCGAGCGGTGGTACGCATCGGCTGCCGGACGACCGGAGTGGTTGCTTTGGGGCAAGGCGAAAGGCGCCAAGGAGGGTGGCGCGCCAGCTCATCCGCTGTTGAGCCATATGCTGGACGTGATGGCCGTTGCCAGGCACCTGATTCCGCTGCTCCCACGAGTTCCCCGCCGCCGGCTACTTGCTCCTCTCGCCAGCGGCGAGGAGCTCGCGACCAACTGGCTGTGCGTGATTATTGGTTTGCACGATATAGGGAAAGCATCACCAGCTTTCCAGATGAAATGGGAGCCGGCGCGCGCTCAGTTACCAAAACACGATTTCGATCTCGACCCTACGCATAAAGCACGCGATCACGGGACCATGTCTGTTGCCTGGGCTGCGGCGGCATTGGAGGACGCCGGTTTCGATGAAGACGTCGCGTGGCGCCTGGCACGGGCCGTTGCTGCACACCATGGCACCTTCCCCAAGGACGCAGACGCAGATGCTCACCTCATCGGCTCCAGGGAGAGAGGCGAGGCAGCACTGTGGGCCACAGCGCGCAAGGGCCTCGTTCGCGAGCTCACGCAGGTCCTGGGTGAACTGGATCCACCCGCGTGCGGCGCGCAGCTCACACGAGACCACGCATTCTTTGCCGCCCTGGCTGGTCTAACGGCTGTAGCCGACTGGATCGGTTCGGGTCGGGAGACGTTCGCGTACGAGTACGCTCCAGCCAGCACGAACGATTACTGGACGATTGCCATGGAACGCGCCGAGGAGGCCCTGGCTCGTGTTGGCTGGAGGAACCTTGAGCAGGTTCGGGAAACAGACTTCGGCAAGCTGTTCGGCTTCCCGCCGCGACCGCTACAGCAGGCAACCGCAGACGTCGCCCACCGCGCGAGCTCACCGGCGCTGGTACTCATCGAAGCGCCGATGGGCGAAGGCAAGACCGAGGCCGCCCTTCACCTGGCGGAGGCGTTCGCAAGCAAGGTCGGCCAAGGCGGCCTCTACGTGGGCCTGCCAACTCAAGCGACTGCGGATCAGATGTTTCGGCGGGTAAACGCTTTCCTGCAGTCGGCTCACCCAAAGCAGCGGGAAAATCTCCATCTTGTGCACGGGTCTGCCATTCTGTCGAAGTCGTACCGCGAACTGAAACTGCGCGCGGTCTATGGCGAAGACGACCACGCTTCGGTGGTGGCGGAGCAGTGGTTCTGCGGCCCAAAACGGGCGCTTCTTGCTGCTCACGCAGTGGGAACTATCGACCAAGCCCTCTTAGGTGTGATGCGTGTCAAGCATGGTTTCGTGCGCCTTTTTGGTCTAACCGGCAAGACCGTGATCCTCGATGAGGTCCATGCATACGATACATACACGTCTACGCTCCTTGACCGTCTCGTGGCATGGTTGGGTGCTCTAGGAGCGAGCGTCGTAGTACTGTCCGCGACGTTGCCATCGTCGCGCCGGGCGAAGCTACTTGAAGCCTTCGCTGGACGAACTGTCGACTGCGAGACTCCGCCTTATCCTCGTGCGACAGTCGTTGATGCAACCTCGGCTAATTCACAGAGGTTTGATATATCCCGCCCCGAGCAACACATCGCTATTGAATGGCTTCAGGACGATGCGGGGGTGGGGGCGACAGCCCGCGCATTACTTGAGAAGGTGGGCGACGGCGGATGCGCCGGCTGGATCTGCAACTCGGTGGCTCGCTCCCAGCGAGCGTTCAGTGAGCTCCTGCATCTGCGCTACACTGGCAGCTTGCCGCCGGATACGCGTTTATTGCTGCTGCACTCCAGATTCACGATGCGTGAGCGCCACGAGCGCGAGCGCGAGTTGGGCAGGTGGCTCGGCCCGAATGACGCCGATCGCCCTCGAGCAGCAATCATAGTCGGCACGCAGGTCTTGGAGCAAAGCCTCGACGTTGACTTTGATGTCCTGGCTTCAGACCTCGCGCCGGTTGATTTGGTGCTGCAGCGCGCGGGCCGCCTACACCGCCACGCGCGAGACTTGCGCCCCGAGCGCGTAAAGCAACCGACCCTAATGCTTGTCGCACCAGCCGCGACTACCGACCCGGCGCCCTCGTTCGGCGTAGTAGCCCGTGTATATGATTCGTACATCATGGCACGTACCTGGGATGTCACGCGCAGCCTGACTGTGTTGAAACTACCCAAAAACATCGAGGCACTTGTCGAGGCGGTATACGCGAAGAAGCCCGAACAAAAGACGCACAGAGCACAGTCATCAGCACTTGCGCGTCACCAACGTAGCAACGCAAAGGCCAGCTCCAGTGCGGCGGCACGACTCCTGCCAGATCCTCGTAGTTCGGACGATCCCTTCGGCAACCTCGACATGCCATTCGATGAAGACTCAGCGGATATCGCCGAGGAGCTTCGTGCCAAGACCCGACTTGGTGGCCCTTCCTGTCACGTGATCTGCTTGCACCGCGTGCACGGGACGAAGCGCCTCGAGCCAACATCGACCGACGTCCTGAATTTAGATCTACAGCCCGACCGGGCGCTGATTCAAGAGTTCTTGCTTCGGAGCATTCCAATTAACAACCCCGAACTTGTGCAGTTGCTACAGGCAAAAGATCCACCCAAGAGTTGGGCACGTGTTGCACTGCTGCGCGACCGGCGCCCACTGCTGCTTGATCACGGGACTGCCTCGCTCGGCCGTTATGGAGTCCGTTTAGATGACACCTTGGGCTTGGTGCTCGAGCGAAGCGAGGAGGGCTGAATGGCTAACACCTTTGACCTCACGACCGAAGGCTGGATCCCGGTCAAAGTAGGGAATCGGCGGTGCGAAGTCGGGCTGCAAGAGGCGCTTGTCGGAGCCCATCGGTACCAAGAGCTGACCCATAGCTCACCACTGGTCGTGGCCGCGCTTCACCGGCTTCTGCTGGCGTTCGTCCACCGCTGTTTCGGTCCGGAGGACCTTTCAGCCTGGCTGGCGCTTCACAAGCGTGGTGTTTTTGATGCGGAGACGATCGATCGCTACCTGGACCAGTGGCGACCACGGCTGCAGCTTCTGGACCCGGAGCGACCGTTCTATCAGTGCGCCGCGCTTCCCTTCGAATCCAAGCCACCAGAAATCCTACAGGCCGAACGCTCGAACTACGGCGCTCCGGCCCATCTCTTTCAACACCGACCTGATGGCTGGTGCGACCTCATGCCGCTGTCGGAAGCCGCGCGACATCTCGTTGCGCTGCAGGCCTTCGCGCCAGGCGGATTTACACCGACTAAATCGAAAGCGGTCGAGGCTGCACCTTTGAACCGGGCAGCACTGGTACTGGTGCGCGGCACCACGCTTTTCGAGACCCTGATGTTGAACTTGCTCGTCTACCAGCCCGGCGGTGCTCCCATTCCCGGCAACGCCGCTACCGACTTACCAGCATGGGAGCAAGATCACCCAGCTTGTGCTGACCGGCGCGTGCCCTATGGCTGGCTCGACCTGCTAACCTGGCAGAGCCGGCGCGTAGAACTCCGCCCGACTGAGGAGCACGATGGTATCCAAAGCGTCGTAGTAGTGAACGGCACAGATCTCGACAGACAGGAGGTGTGCGATCCCATGGTGGCCTGGAAACGGAATCCCAAGCGAGGCTCGATACCTTTAGCGTTTGACGTTCAAGGGGCAGTCTGGCGAGATTCGCACGCTCTTTTCCGCTCGGCGGACAAGTCGATTCGACCACTTACACTCGGCCAGCTTGGGAGGCGAGAGCTGCGGAAGGCAGTCCCTCCGGAGCGCCGGCTGGACGTCTCGCTGCTGGGGTTGAGGGGTGACCAAGCTAAGATACTCCTTGCACGCGAAGAACGCTTCGCGACCGCAACTCGACTCCTGGCTGACGCCAATCTCGGTGAGTCGCTTCGCGATTCCCTCGCTCTGGCTGAGGAGGGAGGGGTTGCTCTCCGTAACGCCGTTCGCCGGCTCGCCAAGGCCGCGCTTTCCGGCGCCGATCGTAAGCCAGAGAAGAACGATGTTGAGAACGTCGTCTCCAGTCTCGGAACTATGGATCGATACTGGAGCGCGCTGAAGCAGGATTTCGATGCATACTTAGCAGACCTTGGCCACAACGAGAAGCAGGCCCGGGACGCTTTCAGTGCCAGGGTGAGGGCACAAGTACTGCGGTGCTACGAGTCTGCGCGCCAGGCCCTGGGAGGAACCGCAAGGATGCTCCGCGCGGGCGCCCAAGGCGAAGCGACGCTGCGCAGGAATCTCCATAGCCTACCGGCCGTGTCCGACGAGGTAAGCCCATGAGTTTCGCACTGATCGATAACCTGAACCAACTCGCACGACGCGACGACCGCGCCGCGCTGGCCGCTCTCCGCCGCGGGCTCTCCCCAGATTCGGTTGCTGCTGCCTACCCCTACGTAGTGCCGTTTCTTCCGTCGGATGCGAAGCCATTCGAGGAGCGGGCCTACGTGCTCGCCGCAGCTCTCTTTGGCACGCACCCCGTCGCCGCAGCGCGAAGCCTCGCGACCGCCCTGCGCACCGTCCAAGAGAGGAGGCCAGGAAGCGACAGCTTGGAGGCCCGCTTCGTTGCCCTACTGGACGCGCATATCGATGACCTCCCCACGCACCTGCGCCACGCGATTTCGCTGCTCAAGGCCCACGAGCTCGGACTCGATTGGAACAATCTGCTGGAGACTCTGCTGCACTGGGAGCATGAGGCGCGATGGGTCCAGAGACAATGGGCAAGGGACTTCTGGGGAGTCCAGAACACCGCAACCTCAACCAAGGAACCAACGAAATGAAAGTCGAGCTGCACATCCTGCAGAACTTTGCACCATCCAACCTCAACCGCGACGACACCGGAGCACCAAAGGACTGTGAGCTTGGTGGCGTGCGCCGTGCCCGCATCTCCAGCCAGTGCCTCAAGCGGGCCATGCGCGAAGTATTCCGTACTGACGAGCGCATAGACACGAACACGCTTGCGGTGAGGACCAAGAGGCTCGTTGACGAAGTAGTCTCGATTTTGGTCGATGACCACGAACGTGATCCCCAGGAGGCGCGAGAGAGGACGAGACTGTCGATCCAGGGCGGCGGATTTGGCTTCAAGCAAGAGGAGGACAAGACCCAATACCTGATATTCATGCCCCGCCGGCAGCTGCGCGCCCTTGCAAACCTCGTCCAAGAACACTGGAACGAATTGTCTGTCGCGCCGCCCACTGCAGAAGGCGAAAAGAAGGGAAAGAAGAGCAAGAAGTCGGGCAAGTCGGCGCTGTCGAAGGAGCTCGTTGGCCGGCTGCAAGGGATCTTTGAAGACTCCCGCAGGAGCCCCGACCTTGCGCTGTTCGGGCGAATGATTGCGGACAGCCCGGAATGGAACGTGGATGCAGCGTGCCAGGTCGCGCACGCGATCTCCACCCACCGCGTCAATATGGATTTCGACTTCTTCACGGCCGTCGACGATCTGAAACCAGAGGACACCGCCGGCTCGGACATGATGGGCACTGTTCAGTTCAACTCCGCCTGCTACTATCGCTACCTTGCGCTCGATCTCTCTCAACTTGCTGCCAATCTGGGAGAGGCGCAGGGCTCGGAGTTGGAGCGCAACACGCTCCGCGCACTCCTGCACGCCGTGGTGCGGGCGATCCCTTCCGGCAAGCAGAACTCTATGGCCGCGCACAATCCTCCGAGCTACGTTCTCGCTGTGGTGCGAGAGCGTGGCCCAACCTGGTCACTCGCCAATGCGTTCACTCGGCCGGTCCGCGCAACGCCAGAGCAAGATGTCATCTCGCGCTCCATCGCGGCGCTCGAGACCTACTTTGAAGGCGTGCACAGTATGCTTGGAAGCGACGGCATCCGCCTGGCCGTGACGTTGGCCGACCGCCGCCTGTCTGAGGATCGAACTCCCGGGTTGAACGTGAAACGTGTCTCCAGCTTTGACGAGCTCAGCGAGCGCGTTGTTGAGAACAGCGCCGCGCCGGTGGAAGCGTGAGATCTCTGCTGCTGCGGCTTGAGGGCCCCCTGCAATCCTGGGGCACACAGGGGCGCTTTGGCATCCGCGACACCGACACCGAGCCCTCCAAGAGCGGTGTGCTTGGCTTGCTGGCGTCCGCCTTGGGGGCGCCGCGCGACGACGACGCCACGGTGGCGAGGCTTGCCGAGTTGCAGATGGCGGTCCGGGTGGACCGTGAGGGTCAGTTGCTGCGTGACTACCACACGGTTGGCGCCGGCATGTTTCGCGGCCGAAGGCACGCGCTTTACGGCACGACCAAAACCGCTGTCACGCACCGCTACTACCTGTCCGACGCCAGCTTCCTGGTGGCTTTGGGCGGCTCGGACGCAGCGTTTTTGAACCGGGCCGCGGGCGCCCTTCAAGATCCGCGGTGGCCGCTCTTCTTGGGTCGCAAGGCGTGCGTTCCGAGCATGCCGATCTTTGTGGCGGTGGTGGACGCGCTTCCCAAGGAAGCCCTCTGCAGCGTTGCGCTTCAGGCGGCGGCTCCTGGCCCGGTACGGGAACGTGTGCGCCTGGTGCTGGAGTCGGACGAGGGCGACGCGCGCAACGATGTCCCGCTCTCGTTTTGCCTCTACGCGCGGCAACACACCTCCCGCTGCGTGCGCACAGAGTGGCTGAACGTGGCCGAAGTCGAGGGAGGCGCTCCGTGAAGCTTAGCCGGTTGTTCCTGAACCCCATGCATCGTGAAGTACGCCGCTGCATGGCCGACGTGCAGTCATTGCACACGCGGATATCGTCGGGTTTCGATCACGGTGACCGAGCTTTTGGCGACGAGCGTGTCCTGTTCCGGCCGGAGTTTGGCGAAGCCCGTTGCGCGCTGCTCGTGCAGTCCCCTGAGCCCCCGGACTGGACGCGGCTCCCGGCCGGTTTCCTTCTGCAGCTTGAGGGCGTTGAGAATCCCGAAACGCGCGAACTGACCAAACTCTGGTCCGCGTTGAAGGAGGGGCAACACCTGCTATTCAGGCTACGCGCGAACGTCACGCGCAAGATAGAGACCAAGACGCTTCCAGGCGAAGCACGTCGGCACGGGCGACGGGTACCCTTGCGCGGGGATGAGGCTCGTCTGCAATGGCTGACCCGCAAGGGTGATCAGCATGGCTTTCAGATCCCGGCGATGCGGAACGACGTGCCAGCTGCCGTGGTGAAGGAAGTGGCCACGATATACGGCTCGAGGAAGCGGCGGCGCGTGACGCTCGAGGGGACCACGTTCGAGGGGATGCTGCGCGTCGCGGACGTCAGGAAACTGCGGGTGGCTCTCGAGCGCGGCATTGGTCCCGCCAAGGCGTACGGCTTCGGAATGCTCTCGGTGGCGCTGGCGTGAGCACTTCTAGACACGCCCTTCCTCGCATCGTCGATCGCTGGACGTTCCTCTATGTTGAACGTGCGCGGATCGAACGCGAGCAGAACGCGATTGTGCTGTGGGATGAACGCGGTCAGACGCCGGTACCGGTGGCGGCCCTGTCGTTGCTGATGCTCGGGCCTGGCACAACGGTTACCCAGGCTGCCATGGTGGCGCTGGCAGACAATGGCTGTGTGACCGCCTGGTGCGGAGAGGGGGCGGTCCGTTGCTACGCGACGACCGTGGCGCCGAAGCAGCGCATGGACAATCTGGCCACCCAGGCACGAGCTTGGGCGGACGAAGAGGAACGACTGTGCGTCGTGCGACGAATGTACGCGATGCGTTTCGCAACACCGCCGCCGCCCGACGCAACGCTAGAACAGATTCGAGGCCTTGAGGGCGTGCGCGTCCGCGAATGCTATCGGCGCCAAAGCCAACTAACGGGCGTGCCGTGGGCCGGGCGCGCGTACAAACAGTCCTCCTGGAATGCATCGGACTCTGTGAATAGGGCGCTCTCCGCGGCCAACGCGTGCCTCTATGGCGTGGTCGCGGCTGCCGTGGCGGCGGCCGGATTCAGTCCATCCCTCGGCTTCATTCATACCGGCAAAGCCCTGTCCTTCGTTTACGACATCGCGGACCTCTACAAGAGCGAGGTGACGGTGCCGGCTGCGTTTCGCGCCGCGTCGGAGTCAAGGACCAAGAGTATCGAGACCCACGCGCGGCGTGCGTGCCGCGAGCAGTTTCTTGCGGCCAGACTTATGCAACGCATCGTCCCCGACATGCAGCGCGCCCTGGGCTTGCAGCCGGTGCAGGTGGACGCACTAACACACCCGGGCGACGTCGATCGTGTTGCCGCACTATGGTCACCGGAGGGTGACGTGCAGGGCGGCAGGAACTTCGGAGACTTGGCGCCGTTACGCAAAGCGCCAACCGCCGAGCTTGCCGCTGACGACGATGAGCAGGCTTCGTGACCCTGTTCGTCGTTGAGCGGGTTCCGGCTGGTCTCCGGGGGCGCCTCACTCGCTGGATGCTAGAAGTCCATCCAGGCGTCTTCGTCGGGACCCTGAGCTCCAGGGTCGCTGACGAACTCTGGCAAGCTGTGACCTCCGCCCGGGGGGACAAAGGTGCCTGCACCTACCTCCGCAGCTCCGGCGGCGAGCAACGGTTCACGCTCCGCACCGCCGGTACGCCCAGCCGCCAACCCGCCGACTACGACGGCCTCGTGCTCCTCGTGCGCAGACTCTCGCCGGAGCTCAAGGAGCCGCGCCACCGTTCTTTGAAAACCGGAAAAAACAAGAGAAACACATAGACCATCTCGCAGGTGAGGATTCGGTGTAATCTCGAAGTGTTGTCCCCACGCACGTGGGGGTGAACCGCGGCCGAATACGCTCGGGTTTCCACCCGGACCGTTGTCCCCACGCACGTGGGGGTGAACCGGTCGCCCCGCGCCGCCTGCTATTAGGGAAATCGTTGTCCCCACGCACGTGGGGGTGAACCGCAGCGCTCAAGGCCAACAGCAAATT
>JAKSBK010000254.1 GCA_022361155.1 Pseudomonadota bacterium | reverse complement strand
CGTCTACTTCAGCTTCCGCACGCGCTGGTGGGTGCTCGACGGGGGAACGCACGTGTTCGGTCAAGTGCGTCCCTATCAGGACGACGACGTGCAGGAGCTGCTTTCGGCCGGTGTGGTCCAGGGCGACTTGAACCGCAACGGCGTCTACGGCGCCCGGGTCGGCCAACCGGTGGCGTTGCTGGTGCCGGGCGCTCCCGAGCGAAGCTACTTGATCGCGCGTCTGCGCGGCACCATGGAGGGCGAGCAGGTGCCCGGCAGTCGCATGCCTCTCGCGAACCAGCCGCTTTCGGTGGCCGAGATGCTGGCCTTGTTCTGCTTTGTCGAGGGCATGGATCCAAGCGGTCAGAAGCCGAACTTGGCGTCTGCCATCGACTATGCGGGTTGCTCCTACTCGCTCAACCCCGACAGTCTGAATCTGCTCGGGTCGGGCGTAACCTGGCAGCATCGGATCAGGAGAATCCTGGAATTCAACTGTGGAGGCTGCCACTCGGGCACCGATCCACAAGCCGGATTGGTGCTGAAGCAAAGCGGTGCCGGCGGTCAGGTCTATGCGCGTCTCCGAATGGCATCCAATCAGGTGCCCGGGCTCAATCTGGTCGAGCCCGGGTTGCCCGCCCGGAGCTACTTGTGGCTCAAGTTGACCGGAGACCCCAGCATTGCCGGCGCCCCCATGCCGCTCAACCCGCTGACAGGACAAGGCATGCTGTCGCAGGCCGAGCTCGACGACATTCGCGTCTGGATCGAAGCCGGCGCTGTCGAAAACCAGTAGGACCCCGCTGTGGGGGGTCGCGACGCCTTGGGCCGGGCGCCGGGAGCGCGCTGCTTGCGTTGTGCAGAATTGGAGCTAGTGTGCACAACGCTCCGAGGCGCCCAGCGACCGAGACACGCCTGCCATGCGACTGTGTTCCATTGCCTGTTGTGTTGCCGTTTGCCTGACTATCGCAGCGTCCTCCTGCGCGCGCTCAGAGCGGACAGCGAGCCAGCCGCCGCCGCCGTCGCAGAAAGAGGCCAGCTACTCGCCTTTCGAGGTCGTAGTGCACGGCAACCTGCCGTACGACGTCATATCGTTCAAGGACGTAGGTCTCGAGCTCCAGAGCAGCGAGCAGCAGCTGGTCTACGAGACGATCGCGGAGTCGTTGTCCCTGGAGCTGCCCGCGGCACACGGGGGCAAGGTGGTCGCACAGGCGCGCTTCTCGCCTGCGCTGGACAAACACGCGGACCATCTCGACTGCGAGGGCAGGCACGTGTACGTGGACATGTGGCGGCCTGGGGGCAGGGGCTGGGGTTACTCCCTATGGTCAGGGTGCAGCGAGGCAAGCAACTTCGCTTGGGAGGAGCTCCCTCGCAGCGACGCATCGCGGATCGAGCAGCTTACGCGACCCATCGCCACGTCCCTGGAGCAAGCTACCAGGACAGCCTGCTTCACCCGACATTGTTAGCTCGTGGCTTTTTTGTAGCTCGCTGAGCGGCAAGCGCCTACCGTGCGGGCGTGGGTTGGCTCTCGCTCGTTCCACCCGTGGCAGCCATCGGCCTCGCGATCGCGAGCCGGCAGGTCTACCTATCGCTGTTCGTCGGCATCTGGCTCGGCTGTGCACTGCTGGCCTCGGGTGACCCCGTTGCCGGCTTGGGGGCGGCCATCGAGGCCTGCGTACACGTGTTCGCCGATGCGGGCAACACGCGTGTCGTGCTCTTCAGCGCGCTGGTGGGTGCCCTGATCGCGCTTCCCGAGCACTTCGGTGCAGTGCAGGGCTTTGTCGGCTGGGTCACCACGCGCGGACGGGTCACCACGCGCCGGCGGGCCATGCTGCTGTCCTGGCTGCTCGGCACGTGCATTTTCGTCGAATCTTCCATGACCGCGCTGGTCAACGGCTCGGTATGCCGGCCCGTGTTCGATCGCATGCAGCTTTCGAGGGAGAAGCTCGCGTACCTGTGCGATGCAACGGCTGCCCCCATCTGCCTGCTCATTCCCCTCAACGCGTGGGGCGCCTACATAGTCACGTTGCTCGCGGCCGAGCAAGTCGCCGATCCTGTTTCTGCGCTCGTTGCGAGTGTCGCCTTCGCGTTTTACCCGATGTGCGCCATCCTGCTGGCCCTGTACAGCGCGCTCAACGGTCGCGACTTCGGTCCGATGCGCAGGGCGGAGGCACGCAGCCGCGCAACCGAACCGGGTGCGGCCGAGCCGGCTTTACAGCTGCAGGGCGGTTCCCAAGAGCAGGGCGGTTCCCAAGAGCAGGGCGGTTCCCAAGAAAAGAACGGCGCCGCCCGGGGTTTCGTCCTGCCCCTGTTTGCCATGGTGCTGATGATGCCCATCGGGCTGTGGATCACGGGCGAAGGCCAGATCATGCGCGGCTCTGGGTCCACCTCGGTCTTGTGGGCCGTGCTCACGGGCATTGGCGTGTCGGTCGTGGTCCATTTGGTCGCGCGCGACGCAACGCTCACGGAGCTAACCGAGGTTGCGTTCCGCGGGGTCGGCAAGCTGGTCCCTCTGGCCGCGCTGATGGTCCTCGCCTTTGCGATCGGTCAAGTCACCCGGGATCTCGGCACCGGCAGGTACGTGGCGTCGCTCGTTCAGGGTAATGTGGCCAGCGCCTTGCTGCCGATGCTGGTGTTTTTGCTGTCCGCTTTCGTGGCCTTTTCGACCGGGACTTCCTGGGGAACCTTCGCGATCATGATTCCACTCGTGGTACCGCTGGCCCGCATGACAGACGACGGCGGCCTCGCGCTGTACGTGGGCGCTGCCTTGAGTGGCGGAGTCTTTGGCGATCACTGTTCGCCGATCTCCGACACCACGATCATCTCGTCCATGGCTGCCGGCACCGACCATATGGATCATGTGGTGACGCAGTTGCCGTACGCACTGGCCGCGGGTAGCGCGGCGGCGGTGGGTTACCTTGCTGCTGGCGTGCTGTTGTAGCTGTAGCTGGTGTCTTAACCGCGGAACAAGACGAGGAGTTGTGCGAAGTATGAAGCAGCAAACCAGAGGCGGTTTGCTCGAGCGGAGGCTTGAGCACCACAATGGAGCGATGAGCTTGTTCTTTCGCGGGCCCTAAGGCTGCACGCCAAACAGCGCCTCGAAGTTGGCGGCGAACTGGCGTTCCGCTTCCGATTCGTTAACGCCCCACAGCTCGGCAGCATAGCGCAGCGTGCCGCGTACGTTGCCTGGTTCGTTGGCAACGCCCCGCTCCGGGCCTAGATAGGGACAGTCGGTTTCGAGCAGCAAGCGCTCTCGGGGCAGGGTCTGGAGCATGCGCGTGAAGCTCTGGGAGCGGCGCGCAGTGGCTGGAATCGAGAAGTACTGGCCAGGCTCGTGTGCGATCGCGCGCGCGAGCTTCACCTTGCCGCCAAAGCAGTGCCAGTTCACGCGCTGCGCACCTTGTTCCTGCAGGATCTCAAAGGCACGGCGTTCGCGCTTGCGCGAATGGATGATCACGGCCTTATGGTGGCCTATGGCCAGCCGCACCAGGGTCCGGAACACGTCTTCCTGCTTGGGCCAGAGAAACTCCGGAACCCAATAGCCATCGAGGCCAATCTCGCCGATGGCGAACGCTTCGTGTGCGTGCTGCTCGAGCCAGCTAACGCCCTGCTCGGCGCTGAACTCCGTGTCCTGTCGAGGGTAGTCGACGTCGTGGGCTCGCATGTCCGACAGCACGACGTCAACCGGATAGAATCCCAGTGCCGGCTTGACCAGCGCGTGCTCCTTGGCCAGCTCGAGCGTGGCTTCGTTATCGGCTGGATTCAGCCCGTTGCTGACGACGCTGGACAGCCCCGCTGCGTGCGCGCGGGCGACCACTTGCGGCAGCTGCTCGTGCAGCGCGCTGTGGGTCAGATGGGCGTGTACGTCGGCGAGCGCCATGGGCGGTGTTCGGCCCCGATCAATGCGCTGGGCAGCGTGGCCGTGCAAGCGATACCATGCGAGCGTGAGCTCAGAAAGGCGATACCCGCGTTACCGTCCAGGTGTCTACGACTGCCCGCGCTGCGGCGCCGAAGGCTCGCTGATCAACGAGCGTGCGCACCCCACCGGGCGGCCCTACGTCATCTTGACCTGCAGGCGCTGTGGCTTTGCGCAGACCTTGAAGCGTCTGGATGGCGGGTATCCTGGAGCTTGAACGAGGATGGGTACGACGGCCCCGAACTTCGTTGCGGGTCATGCGGGAGGGCTTGTATCCGTGGTCGGCTCGGCTACAGTGGTGACGCCATGTGCGTGATCTGGAATTTCCCCACGCGGGTGGTTTGCGGTGTTGGAGCGGCCCTGCGGGTCGGCGACGAGGCACGTTCGCTGGGAGTGGACAGCGTGCTGATCGTGACCGACCGGGGCGTGAACGAGGCTGGAGTGCTGAGCGACCTGCATCGGGGACTGGCGCAGGCGGGCGTCGCCAGCTCGCTCTTCGATGACATCAGCAGCAATCCGGTCGAGGACGAGGTGTCTGCAGCTACGGAGGCCTACAAACAGAGCGGCGCCGGCCTGGTGCTGGCAGTGGGGGGAGGTAGCGTGCTCGACGTGGGCAAGCTCGTCCGTCTGTTGGTTGCTCATGCACCTCCCTTGGCGCAATACGACGATGCCGTGGGCGGCGGCGCGCTCATCGTGGATCCCGTGCCTCCCATGATCGCGATCCCGACCACGGCGGGCACAGGAAGCGAGGTGGGGCGCGCGGCCGTGGCGACGCTCAAGGCCAACAACAAGAAGACCGTCTTTTTCGCGCCGATGCTGTTGCCCAACGTGGCCCTGCTCGACCCAGCCCTGACGCGCAGCGTGCCGGCACGATTGACCGCCGCGACCGGCTTCGACGCGTTGACCCACGCCATCGAAGCGTATTGCTGCTGCATGGATCATCCCATGGCTGACGCTATCGCCTGCGAGTCGATCCGACTGATCGTCGCGAATCTTCCCCGTGTGCTGCAAAACGGTGGCGACCTGCAAGCGCGCGCTGCCATGCTCAAGGCGTCGATGATGGGTGCGGTCGCGTTCCAGAAGGGCCTAGGCGCGTGTCACTCGTTGGCTCACCCCTTGTCTGCAGAGCACGGGTTGCACCACGGACTGGCCAACGCGCTGTGTTTGCCCTCCGTTTTGGACTTCAACCGCGAGGCGGCAGCTGCCAAGCTGGCCCACATAGGCAATCTGTTGGGCGTCAACGGTGGCGACGAGGTCAGTCTTGCGGCCCAATGCGCAGATGCGATTCGTTCCCTACGCCGCCAGGCCGGTTTGCCCGACGGGTTGGCGGCAGTCGGAGTGCAAACCAGTGATTTGGAGCGTCTCGCAGACCTGGCCTTTGAAGATGCATGCCACAGAGACAACCCGCGTCCCTGCAGTCGCGACGATCTGTTGAGTCTGTACCGCGCCTCGCTTTAGTGTAGCGGCCGTATCGGCCGGCACAGACTCCTCCGAGCTGCAGCTCGGCGCTTGGTTGGACCCGTACGGGTCCGTCCTTACCAGTACGAAAAGAGCAAGTAGACCCCCAGCAGCGCGGCGGTCCAGAAGGCCGAGGCACCCGTATGCCAGGGTTCGCCCAGCAGACCGCGCGGCCCGTAATGCGCGTCCAGGTGACGAGCGTAGTAGCGGCTGGCATCGAACACGCCCTCGCGGGCCACTTCGATCAGCCCCGCCGTGATGCGGCCTGCCAAGAGCAAGGGGACGGCGGCGACTCGCCGGTAAACCCAGTCGAAGTCGAGGTTGGTGGAGCGGAGCTCGGGCGCCTCCAACCCGCGCAGCTCCATCCAAGCGAACGCAAGCACGGCGAACAACACGAGCTGCAGCTGGCTCACGACATGGGACACGGTATAGGGGTCGTAGTGCGCCTCGTAAGGCAAAAGGGTGTAGAGCGTCTGGTGGGGGAAACACCCGGCCGCCACACACAGCACGGAGGCGAGCCCCATCGCGATCAGCATGTTGAGGGGCGCCTCCTTGCAGCGCAGACCGTGATCGTGGGCGAAGAATCCCCAGTACGGGATCTTGATGCCTGCGTGGTGCAGCACGCCGGCCGAAGCAAACAGCAGCACGAGCCACAGCCATGGATGGCCTTCATCCAGTGCCGCCGCCATGACCATCGTCTTGCTGACGAAGCCGCTGAAAAGCGGAAAGGCCGAGATCGATGCCGCTCCGATCAGGCAAAAGACGGTCGTTGCGGGCATGGACTTGTAGAGCGCTCCCAACTCCGACGCGCGGATTTCTCCAGTCCGGTGCAGGATGGCGCCCATGGACATGAAGAGCAGGCCTTTGAAGAACACGTCGTTGAAGGCGTGCGCGACCGCACCGTTGATGGCTAGCTCGCTGCCCAGGCCGACACCGACGACCATGAAGCCGATCTGGTTGATCATGCTGTAGCCCAGCACCCTGCGCAGATCGTTCTCGATCACCGCATAGAAGATGGGAAACATCGTCATGACGGCCCCCACGTAGATCAGGGCCTTGACGCCTTCACCGACCGCGAGCAGCTCGCATCCAGGAAACAGGCGTGCTAGGGCGTAGACGGCGACCTTGGTCGTGAACGAGCTCATCCACAACGTACCCGTCGGAGTGGCTTCGGGGTACGCGTCGGGGATCCAGTTGTGAAGCAGCGGAAACGCGCACTTGAGCCCCACGGCACCGAGGATCAGCGCGCCGCCGAGGTCGTCGACCACGGCGTGAGGATGCATGCCCGCGGTCAAGAACTGGTCGAGGGCAAGGGAGTCGCTCGGGCTTTGCGGATCGAAGCGCAGGACGACCCCTGCAAGCAGCGTGACCCCCGAGGCAACCTGGATGACCAGGTAGCGCAACCCCGCACGGTACGCCCGGTCGGTTCGGCGTGCCCAGATGAGAAACACGGAAGAGACGGCCAGCAGCTCCCAGAACAAGAACAGCGTCAGCAGGTCGCCGGCAAAGATCGCGCCCATCCCGCTGCCTGCATAGATCAGGCCCGAGGCGTGCTGCAGGTCGTCCTTGACGTGCAGGGAGTAGAGGATGGCGACGACTGCGCCCAAGTGAAAGAGGTAGCCGAACAGCAGGTTGAGCCGGTCGATGCGGTAGATGCACAGGTCGAGCCCGGCGACCCCGATCGTCCACTCGGATCCGGTCTGTAGCCCGAGCAGGTTCACGAGGCTCAGGGCCGGCAGTGCGAGCAGGAAGGCGCTCTGAAGCCGGCCACGCACAAGCGGCGCCACGAGCGCGCCCGCAACGAGAATGAGAAACGGTGGCAGCTCAGGCGTCATAGGGCCCGCGGAAGAACAACTCGCGTGTTTCGGTGAGGACCGGGCGCCGCTGGCGAGGCGCGCCGGCGAGGAGTATTGGGGATACTTCGAGGGGGAGCAACATAGCCAGCGGCGGTCAGAACCGGCGAAATGGATGAGTTATTCTTCCGCGGGCCCATAGTAGCGTTCGTCTCGCATGACCGCTCTTCGCAAAACCTTGGCGCCCAGAACGATCAATACGTAGGCGGCGAAACCGTAAGCGGCGTAGAAGGCGAAGACCCATTCCCAGGGATGTTGCGCGTGGGCGAAAACCTCGCTCGGATGCTCTGCGTGTTGCCGGAGGAAGGGATCCGAAAGCACCACCAGCGCGCAGGCGGCGTACAACACACGCCGGAGCTTCTTCACGTTTTCCGGATTGTCGAATACGTGACGCCGCTGGTCTGCGCGTTTCGGTTCCTGCGACGTGTCGTCCGGCTGAGTGGGCGTCATGGTCAGCCAGGGCTCCTTACGATCGGCGCGAGCAGAGCGTGAATGCTGTCCGCGAAGAAGAAGATCAGCAGCGATCCCACGGCCGTGATGGAAAGGGGCAGCAGGCACAATACGGGTGCTTCCTTGGCGTCTGACTCGGGATGGCCCGGCGTTGCCTTGGGAGCGCGGAAGAATGCCTTCGCGGCGACGGGCAGCAGATAGCCGATTCCGAGCAGTGAGCTCAACATCAGCACGCCGACAAAGACGATGTGATGGCTCTGAGCGGCTCCCAGGGCCAGAAACCACTTGCTCCAGGCGCCGCCAAAGGGCGGCAGGCCGATCAGGCTCAACGAGCCCAGCAAAAAGGCGCTCATGGTGATGGGCATCTGGCGGCCGATTCCGTCGAGCTCGCTGACCTGCGTCTTGTGGGAGGCGACCATGATCGCTCCGGCGCAGAAAAACAGGGTGATCTTCGCCACCGCATGCATGGCGATGTGCAGGCCTCCCCCCACAGCTCCTGCCGGAGTAGCTAGCGCTGCCCCCAGCACGATGTAGGAGAGATGACTGATGGTGGAGTAGGCCAGCCGCTCCTTCAGGTTATCGCGACCGATGGCGATGACGGCGGCTATCAGCAGGGTCGCCGAAGCGGCATACATGAGCCACAAGGACAGTCCCGTCCGGTGCAAGTAATCGAGGCCAAAGACGTACACGGTAACCTTCAGCACGGTGAACACGCCCGCTTTGACAACCGCCACGGCGTGCAGGAGCGCTGAGACAGGCGTGGGAGCAACCATGGCGTTGGGCAGCCAGCGGTGGAAGGGCATCAGCGCGGCCTTGCCTGTGCCAAAGGCATACAGCGCGAGCACAAGCCCCGCGTCGGCATCGCTGAGCTTGTGCTCCAGAATCCCACCGAGGGCGAACTCCATGGTGCCGGCGGCAACGTACGTCCACACGATAGCCAGCAGCAAAAACCCGACCGAAGTCGAAACCAGGATGCCGAGATAGACCCGGCCGGCCTTCTTGGCCCGATCGCTGCCGTGATGCGCCACCAACGGGAACGTGGAAAAGGTCAGGGCCTCGTAGAACAAGAAGAGCGTGAACAGGTTGGCTGCGAATGCGATGCCCAGGGCTGCCGAAATGGCGAGGCAGAAGAACGTGAAGAAGCGCGTCTGGTTCTCCTCGTGGTGGCCGCGCATGTAGCCGACCGCGTAGATGTGCGTGAGCACCCACAGTCCGGACGCAACCAGCGCGTACAACATGCCGAGAGGCTCTACTTCGAAGGCCAGCTGGATCCCTGGCAGCACCTGCATGACCTCGAGTCGAGGCGTCGCGCCGGCGGCCACTTCGGGCACCAGCGTGGACACACACGCGAAGGTCAGGGTCGACACCAGCGCCGCCCCCGTATCCCGCACGTTCCGGCTGCGGCCGGTGAGCACCACAAGGGCTGCAGCGACCACCGGAAGGAGCATCGCAGCCGCGATGGCAGCCTCCGGGGTCATGGCCCGTGCCCGAAGAGTTGTTCCGCGGCTGCCCTGGCCACGCCCACCGTCAGATCGGTGGCGAATCCAAAGTAGATCGTGGCGCCGATGAGGGCCCAGGTGGGCAGCAGCATGGACAAGGGCGCCTCCTGGATCTCGCGGCCTTCAGGCGGAGGTTTCAGGTAGGCAATCTCTACGATGCGCCACACGTAGACGACGGCAAGCAGCGAGCTGAGCAAAACCAAGAATGCTACCAGATACCAGCCTTGCTCCAGCACCGCGGCGATGAGGTACCACTTGCTTACGAACCCCACGGTGGCCGGCACGCCGATCAGCGATAGGCCCCCTACGACGAAGGCTGCCATCGTCAGGGGCATGCGCCGGCCAAGTCCGGCGTAGCTATCGATCCGATTGCAGCCCACTTTGAAGCCCACGCAGGCGACTACCAGGAAAAGGCCGCCCTTCATGAGCGCGTGGTTGAACAGATGAACGAGGCCTCCTGTTAGACCGGCCACCGTTCCCGTGCTTAGCCCCAGTGTCATGTAACCTATTTGTGCCACGCTCGAGTACGCCAATAGGCGCTTGATGTCGTCCTGGTGAATCGCCGCGAGTGATCCAACGAACATCGCTGCCAGCGAGAAGGGCACGAGAAGATAGTGCAGATGGAGCGTATCGAACACGAATGCCACGCCGAAGAGCGTGAACAGCACGCGAACCAGGACGTAGTAGGAAACCTTGGTCGCCGTTGCCGACAGAAAGGCCGAGACCATGCCGGGGGCGTAGGTGTACGCGTTGGGCAGCCACTGGTGGAGCGGAAACACGGCGAGCTTGATGCTCGTTCCAATCACGATGAAGGCAAAGGAAACCATGATCGTACGCGTTCCCATCACCGGTGGCAGCCGCGCCGTCAGGTCCTCCATGTTAAGAGTACCCGTCATCTCGTACATGAAACCGATCCCAATCAGCAGGAATGTGCCTCCTATGGTGCCGAGCACCAGATACGCGTAGGCCGCGATCAGAGCGCGCCTGCCTTGCCCCATGGCGACCAGTGTGTAGGCGGACAGCGACGAAATTTCGAGGAAGACGAAGACGTTGAAGGCATCACCGGTAATGGTGATGCCCAGCAAGCCGGTCAGGCACAGCAGAAAGGCCGAATAAAACAGGTACTCCTGGCCCCGGACTCGGGTGACGTCGCGCGCGCCGCGCCCAAACGGAAGCACGACCGCGGCGATCGTCGATACAATGACCAGCACATAGGCGTTGGCGATATCGACCCGGTACTCGATACCCCAAGGCGCCGCCCAGCCTCCCAATTCGTATTTGATTACACCGCTAGTTAGCACCTCCTTGAGCAAGGAACCGGATACGAAGAGGCAGCCCCAGGCAACCCCTACGGCGAAAGTATGTACCAGGTGCACGTTTCGAAGCAGAAGACAAAGCGGTGCCGACACGAGGGGCAAGACGACCTGGATCGCCGGAAAGTGTTGGGTCACTGTGGGCTCTGATCCTTGGCCAGGATCTCGTCCTCTTCGACGGTGCCGTACTCTTCGCGAATGCGCACCACCAACGAGAGCGCAAGCGACATGGTTGCGACGCCAACCACGATCGCCGTCAGCATCAATACGTGAGGCAGCGGGTTTGAATAGACCGCGCTCGAAGGCTCGGAGGGATCGCCTTCGGTGAGAATCGGTGCGGTTCCGCCCTGGACCTTGCCGATCGAAACGTAGAACATGATCACGGAAACCTGAAAGATATTCAGACCCATGACCTTTTTCACGAGGTTGGTGCGGGCCATGACAATATACAGGCCCAACATCATGAGCACTACCACCAACCAGTAGTTCCACAGGCCGAGGGGAAGCGACGTCAGGGAAGCGGCCGTGACGGGACTCATGGTCATCCTGCCCTTCCAGCGAACATGTAGAAGATCATGGTCATGGCGGAGGTCACGGTGATCCCAACGCCGGCTTCAACCAGCAGGATCCCCAGGTGCTGGCCGTGGGAGGGATCGTGGGCGCTCAGGGCGCCGTAGTCGAGGTAATTGGCACCGAGCAGCAGCGATACGATGCCAACGCCGGCATAGAGCAGGACTCCGAGCGCACAGCCGACCTCGACCAAGGCGGCCGGCACCACCTTGCGGCATTCTTCGAGGCCGAAGATGAGTCCATACAGAATGATGGCAGCAGCGAAGATGACCCCGGCCTGAAAGCCTCCACCGGGCCCAAAATCGCCGTGGAACTGCACGTAGAGCGCAAACAGCAGGATGAGTATGATGAGCGGCTTGGAAACGACTCTCAGAATTGCATTCTCGTGCATGCGCATCGAGTGCGGGTCGGTTGGCTGGTCGCTCATGGCGAATTCGCCTTGCCGGGCTTGCCTCGCCGCCGCAACAGCAACGTGATTCCCACCGCCGCTGTAAAGACGACGGTCGTTTCGCCCAGGGTGTCGTAACCGCGGTAGCTGGCCAGCACGGCGGTCACCACGTTGGGAATATGAAAGATCTCGCGCGTTCCGCGGATGTACTCGGGAGCCACATGGTGGTGAATCGGGGCGGCTGGATCGCCGTAGCGGGGCATGTCCAGTGTCCCCAGCAGCAGCGCTGCGCCGGTCACGCCGACGGTCAGGATCGGGACGATTCTCGGCGACTGGTGCTTCTCATGGTCCGAGGTCAGGGCGAGCGTGCCGAGCATCAAGACGGTCGAGATGCCAGCCCCGACCGCCGCTTCGGTAAACGCTACGTCTACCGCGTCCATGAGGGTGAACAGCCCGGCTGACAGCAAGCTGAAGATGCCGGTGAGCATCGCCGCCGCGAACAGGTGATGCAGTCGAGCGACCAGAAAGGCAGTCGTGATCAGAAAGCAGAATAGGATGGCCTCGAGTGGGATTTGCATGGACTCTAGGGCGTGAATCGACTCCCTTGGGACCCGGGGTCCTCAGGCTTCCCCGCTGCGAGTCGAGACGGCCGGGTTGGCTTCAGCGGAGCTTCTGGTGCGATCGTCGGCCAGGTTGCGGAAGCGCGTGAACTTGCAGACAGCTACCACGCCGATGAAGTTGATGAGGGCATAGACCAAGGCAAGGTCGAGGAAGTCGGGACGGCCGGTTAGAAAGCCGGCTACGGCGATCAGCAACACGGTCTTGGTTCCGATCATGTTGGCCGCCAAGATCCGATCGAACACGGTGGGCCCCTGGGCTGCCCGCACCAGGGCCAACAGCATCGTCGCGACGATGGCTAGGGCGGCAGCCAGGTACACGGCTAGCGGCCCCCTCCTAGATGTCCTCGGCGGGAGGAATGAGCCGGATCGCTGAGGGCCGGGCATTGCCCGGCGCGTTCGCGCGACGAAGGACATGCAGAGCATATTCGAGGAGCGCGGACGGCGCCGTGCGGCGTTCAGAACCGGCGAAATGGTTTATGACTTCCGCCGATGACATCTAGCTTACTTGGCTGACCAGGCTGTCCACACTCTTCTTGGCGTCGCCGAAGAGCATGCGCGTGTTGTCGAGGAAGAACAACGGGTTTTCGACACCGGCGTAACCTGCGGCCATGCTGCGTTTGAAGACGACGACGCGTTTGGCGTGCCAGGCTTCGAGCACCGGCATGCCGTAGATGGCGCTCGAGGTGTCGTCCAGCGCCCCCGGGTTGACGATGTCGTTGGCTCCAATGACCAAGACCACGTCGGTACGGTCGAACACCGGATTGATCTCCTCCATCTCCTGCACGATGTCGTAGGGCACTCCCGCCTCGGCCAGCAGCACGTTCATGTGACCTGGCAACCGGCCGGCGACCGGGTGGATGGCGAAGAGCACCGTGCAGCCCCTTTTTTTGAGCTTCTGACACAGATCGTAGACCCCGTGCTGGGCACGTGCGACGGCCATACCGTAGCCCGGCACCACGATCACCTGCTTGGCCGCCTTGAGCTCTTCGGCCAGCCCATCGGCCGAGGTCTCTTGGATCTCCCCCTGATCCTCGCCGCCCGCGGCGGGTACGGCCCCCTCCTGCGTGCCAAAGCCACCAAACACGACGTTCATGATCGAACGGTTCATGGCGCGGCACATGATGATAGAGAGAATGGCGCCGCTCGAGCCTACTAGCGCGCCGGTCACGATCAGTAGATCGTTGGACAGGGTAAAGCCCGCTGCAGAGGCGGCCCAGCCGGAATAGCTGTTGAGCAGCGAAACAGCGACCGGCATGTCTGCGCCGCCGATGGCCATGACCAGGTGCCAGCCCAGGAACAGGGTCAGGCCCGTCATGATCAAAAGGTAGTTGAGACCCTGCTCGACCGGAAGCTGCAGAAAGGGAAAGACCAAACCGATCGATCCCAGCGCCACCAACAGGTTGAGCACGTGTCGTCCGGGCATGAGAAGTGGCTTGCCTCCGATCGTGCCGCGCAGCTTGGCCCAGGCCACAACCGAGCCGGTGAACGTGATGGCGCCCACTGCGACGTCGATCCAGATCTCGACGCGGTGAAAATCCTGGGCGGCCCCTTCGAGCTTGTGCTCCGGATGCAAATACG
>JAKSBK010000253.1 GCA_022361155.1 Pseudomonadota bacterium | reverse complement strand
TATGAAATTGAATAGGTGTTGATATCTTCAATAGTTGAAAATCCGGGATTGGTATCTATAAACAGTTCCCGGCCCAGACTTAGCCTCCACAAGTGCCTGTCGTGTCTTTTCGTTAAAATAAAAAATCCTGAATAATCATTTTCGGTTTCCCGCAGATTTGCAGTGCTGTTACTCGGGTTGTCATTGCTGAATTGAGCCACGTCGTACCGCAAACGAACATCAAAATTGTAAGGCAGCTTCTGATTCAACCCGAACGAAACAGTTTCGGTGTCAACATTGAAAGCTGTAGAGGTATTTGAAGGGCCGAGTTGCCTCCGCTCGGCGTGTTGATAACGTGCCTGGATTGTGGTTTTGGGCGACAATTTGAAGAAAGACTCTATGGTCTCCCGGTGATCTATAAAGGTAGAAGATATTTGCCCTGTGTTCGGATTGTGTAATCGGGCTTCAAAAAAGTTGTATCTGAAGTTTGCCTCCGGAGCCTTGAATCTTTTCAACTGCGCCAAGGCTTCTTTAGCATCCAGATTATTGGGCTCCAGAGTCAAAGCTTTCATGTACAGCTCTTCAGCTTTATCCCACTGGTCGTCGAACACGTAAACTCTTCCAAGCCCGATCATGGCTTCGGTATTGTTGGGTTCCAGCTCGAGGGCTTTCTGGAAAAGCTTTATGGATTCTTCCTTCTTTTTTTGCCACCGGAAGATGCGGCCCAGAGCAATATAGTTATTTATATTTCTATTGGATATATTTCCCTGTTCCAAGGCGACGGATTTCTGGAGTTCCGTGACCGCATCATCCAACTGGGCAGTCCAACTGTAAAGGGTTCCCAGCATGGCACGGACGTCTGCACGGTTAGGAGCTGCATCTCTTGCCTTCTCCAGGTAGACAATAGCTTCCTTGTTTTTTCCGCCTTGACTGAGAAGAATTCCGGTACCCATAAGCGCGTCTATGTTGTTGGGTTCTTCTTCCAGGATTTTTGCGTAAAGTTTTACTCCTTCTTCAGTATTCTTCATCCATTTGTAAGTGGTAGCCAGTCCTTTAGTGGCTGTCGTGTTATCAGGATGAATTGCCAGTGCCTTTTTGTAGAATTCAACACTGGGCTGATATTTTTTTTGCCAGGCGGTTACTTGCCCAAGGAGCATCAAAATATCAACACGCTCGGGATATTTGGAATGAAG
>JAKSBK010000252.1 GCA_022361155.1 Pseudomonadota bacterium | reverse complement strand
TCGGCCCGGCCCTGCGAAATACTTTCAGTATTCCTCGGTCCGGTCCTGCGGGGGCGCTCGCTCCGGCATCCATTGTGAACAGGAACAAGCCGGGTGCACAATGGCGCCGTAGCGGCTTACCTCCTCGGCCCGGCCCTGCGCACTGTGCATATAGCCCTGCGCTGCGCATCCCGGCGTCCCATGGCTTCACTTTGTGTCGATTCTGCGTCATAACAGGGCCGCCTCGTTCCGTGGCATGGAGGTCGCGGAGCGTTGCCGGGCTGGGGCGGGACGCCCAGGGTCGCGATGAGTACGGGTGTATTCGACTCGCCCTGGGCCGTGACGCGCAGGATGCCCCCGGGAATTGATAACCCCGGCGGCGAAGGAGACAGCTCGATGTACGGTTCTTATTGGTGCAAGGTCCAGCTTGGACTCGGGGTTGCGACGCTTGCCATCTGCAATCTTGCGTTAGCGCAAGATCAGAGCCATGAAACCCCTGCAAACGCTTCCGCGTCTAGCCAGGACGCCGAGCCCGCCGCGGGCGCCGAATCCGCCAAACCCGACGAAGATGTCGAGGAAGTGCTGGTCACGGGCTCTGCGATCAAGAGGCGCGATCTCATCACGCCCGCGCCGGTCACCATGCTGAACAAGATCGACCTCGAGGCCTCGGGCATGGTCTCGATCGGCGACATCCTGCAGAATCTTCCGTCCCAGGCCAACGCGATCAACACGCAGACGAACAATAGCGGCGACGGATCGACCAGGGTGAACCTGCGCGGGCTCGGATCCAGCAGGACCTTGGTTCTGGTCAACGGGCGGCGCCATGTGCCAGGGGGCAGCGGGGCCAACTCGTCGGTGGACTTGAACGCGATTCCGGCCGCTCTGATCGAGCGCGTCGAGGTACTCAAGGACGGCGCTTCCGCCGTCTACGGCTCCGATGCCATCGGCGGGGTCGTCAACGTTATCACGCGCCAGAACTTCGACGGGGCCTCCGTCAATTACTACACGGGGACCGCGCGCGGTGGCGCAACGGTGTACGACGCGAGCATGACCTCGGGGGTGAGCAGCGACTACGGTTTCCTCGGGTTTTCTGCAGGCTATTACCGCCAAATCCCGCTGTACGCGAGCGCGCGCTGGTGGGGTGAAAGCGACCTGCGCTACCTGTGGGATGCCAACCCCGGGGACCCTCAGCTGCAGCGGCGTGGAAGCTCGTCGACGCCCCAGGGCCGCGTGACCGATCGCAGCTTGGCGTCAGGTAACAGGGATTGGCAGGCGATCCGAAGTCGCACCACATCCAGGAGTCTGTACAACGACCCCCAGATGGGCTGGCGCAACTTTGATGGCACCGGAACCTCGGACGCAGGGACGGGCGATCTGTACAACTACCAGCCCGAGAACTACCTGGTGACGCCTCAGCAACGCTATAACGTTTTTGCGACGGGCGGCTACCGCCTGCATGAGCATGCCCGCGCCTACTTCGAAGCTTCCTACCTGAACCGCCAATCCGACCAGAAGCTGGCACCCACGCCTCTGTTTCTGACCTCCGAGGACATCGTCCTTTCCCGGGACAACTACTACAACCCGTTCGGTCGCGATATGCGAGACGTGCGCCGCCGTTTCCTGGAGGCCGGGAACCGTAATTACCTGCAGGACATCGATACATTCAGGCTGGTGCTCGGGATGGACGGGGATATTCCGAATACGGACTTCACCTGGGACCTGTACTTCAACTACGGACGCACCGAGGGTACGACCATCACCGAGGGCCGCTTCATCCGCAGCCGTGTGGCAGCCGCCCTCGGGCCGAGTTACGTCGACAGCAACGGTGTTCCACGCTGCGGAAGCCTCACCAACCCAGGGCCCAGCGACTGCGTGCCGCTCAACCTACTGGGTGGTCCCGGGACCATGACCCGCGAGATGATCGACTACATTTCCTATACGGGCATCCGGCGGGGCTATACCGAGCACAAGGGTGTGCTCTTGCAGAGCTCTGGCGAACTGCTCGAGCTCCCGTCTGGCGGTCCTGTGGGATTGGCCCTGGGCGTCACGTACCGGGAGCTCACGGGCGCATCCATTCCTGATCCGGTGACTGCTTCTGGGGATACGACGGGCAACAAGTCCGAGCCCACCGAAGGGGGCTACAAGGTGGCCGAGGCCTTCGCGGAGATCTCTGCGAACGTCCTGGAAGATCTGCCGGGCGTAGAGACGCTCGAGATCTTGGGGGCGGCTCGCGGCTTCAACTACAGCAGTTTCGGGGCTGGATTGACCTGGAAGACCGGGGCGAGGTGGCAGCTGTTTCGTGGGCTGCCGGGTGTGGGGAGTCTCGCTTTGCGGGGCACGATATCCACCGCTTTTAGAGCCCCCACCATCGCTCAGCTGTTCTCGGGTGAGGCCGACTCCTTCCCGGGGGTTACCGACCCGTGCGACACCTCCATCGACGCGCGCAGCATGATCGAGGACATGAACTGCCGCGCGCACGGGGTGCCCGACGGCTATGTGGACGATCGCACGCAGATCAAGTCCCGTGTAGGCGGTAACCCGAATCTCGATCCGGAGACCGCGAACATCTGGACCGCCGGCATCGTGTGGGAGCCCGATCGCTCGACGGGCCTGTCCTTCACCATGGACGTCTATTCCATCAAGATCCACGACGCGATCCAACCCATCGGCTCCTCCATCATTCTCAGCAGCTGCTACGCGCAAGCCAACCCAACTTACTGCGACAAGATCCACCGTGATCCCAGCGGTTTCATCACGCACATCACCGACACGGAGCAGAACATCGGCGGTAACGAAACCGCCGGGATCGACTTCGGGGTGGTGCACGTCCTGCCGACGAACGTAGGCCGGTTCCGCTCTACCGCGGATGCATCCTACTTGCTCTATTACAACGAGATCCAGCCATCCGCGGAGCTACCTCAAGGCCGTGTCATCGAGGGTAAGAACGTGTACGACCTGGGCGTTTTCCCGTCCTGGAAGCTCAATGCCGGTACGAGCTGGCAGCACATGGGGATCAGCGCGGGCTTCAACGCCCGCTACATCCAGGGCTTCAGGGAGTGCAAGGACAACAACTGCAACTTGAAAGTAGACGCAAGCAAGGGTGAGGTGATCCTCGACCGGCGCGTCTCCGCCAACTTCACGGCGGATGTCTTTGCGTCCTACACGCTGGAATCCACGTGGGGACGCACCCGCATCACCGGCGGGATGAACAACGTCTTCGACACCGATCCGCCGTTCGTCTATAACGGCTTCACCGCAAACACGTCCGCGGCCAACTACGATTTCTTGGGCCGTTATCCTTACTTGCGGTTCAGCCACAATTTCTAGCTAGTGGCGTGGGCGAACGCCCGGCGAGCACCGGCGGGAAACGACGGTTTCAGGTTACGCGGGAGCCAGCGGCAAAAAGAAACCCACAAGCGCGAGCGACCTGGGCATGGTCCGGCCTCTTCCTGCTGTGCGAACGAGCGCGCCGGCGAGGTCCGATGTCGCAGCGTTCGCGTGGTGTTGAGTCAGGGGGGGCGAGCCAGGAGGACGGCTCACGTGGGTCGACCCCCCCCGGCCGGCGCCTGCGCCCCGATGGACGGCAGCAGCAGGGGCGCGAGACACCCCACCATCAGCGCGCCCGTGCCTCCTATCAGGGCGGGGGCGTCGGCACCGAGGTGCTCGAGCGCCCAGCCGGCCGAGCTCGAGGACAGCACGCCACCCAGGCTGCCGCCGATCATGACGAGGAGCCCTTGCGCGGTGGAACGGAGACGGGCAGGAACGAGCGCGTCCACGCACAACGGCGCGCCCACTATGAGTCCTGTCACCGATAGACCGTGCAGGAGCTGGGCCGGGTAGACCCAAACGAGATCATCGGCGAGCCCGGACAGGGTCCAACGCAGGCCGCCCGCCAGCACACCGGCCACGAGCAGCCCGCGCGGGCTGACGCGGCGCGCAACGGTTCCGGATCCCGCGACCAGCGGTATCTCCAAGGCGATCATCCAGATCCACATCTGGCTGACAGTATCCATGGTCCCCCCGTGGGCCCGCACATACAGAGGGAAAAGCGCCATCGGCCCGCGCAAAAACAGGTGGGCGCCGAAGGTTATTGCAAGCACGCGCAGGTAGGGGCCGTTGCGCAGCAGGACGGGCAGGTCGCCGCGCCGGGCGCGCAACGCGACACTGCCGGTCCGAGGCAGGAGCAGCACGAAGCCGCTCGCCACGACCAGGAGCGCTCCTGCCGAGGCGAACATCGCGCCTAGCGAGGGCTCCGACGGTCCGTCCGGCGGCGCCTGCTTCCCAAACGCATGCAGAGCCCAGGGGAATGCGACCACGCTGGCCAAATAGCCCACCGTGCCCCAGACGCGTACGTGGCCGAAGGGAATCCTGCGCTCTGCGACGATGCCCAGGCTCACCGACGTCGCCGCAGGAAACAGCGCTGTCGAACAGGCTGCGAGCAAGGCGGTCGCGATCAGGAATTCCGCGAAGGCACCGGGCAGCGTCAGGGCCGTGTAGCCGGCGGCGGTGCCCAGAGCCAGTACGGCCATGACGCGCGTCCGCTGCCCACTCAGGTCGGCCACCTGGCCCCACACGGCAGGCGCGACGATGCCCATGAGCGGGACCGTGGCCATGACCAAACCCACCTGGCTGCCTGGCAGTCCGGCGTTTTCGCGCAAGTACAGGCTGTAGTAGGGCAGGAAGATCCCGAGCCCCGCCAGCGCAAAGAACCAATAGCAGGAAAGCAACCACACCGCGGGCATGGGTGTCTTATAGCCGCTCGCTGCGGCCACCGGTCCCCGCGCTTGGGGAACGGGCAAGCACCCGAACGAGACCTGGTTCGGCATTGGCGCCGCGAGCTCGTCCGGAGCACCGGGTCTCGACAACCCGTTTGGTTTCGAGTACATGCCGCGAGGATCAGGTCGAACACATGAAGCACCAATCGACAGCTCGGAAGCCAGCAGCTGCAGTGCTCTTGGCGTGTATGGTCGGCTGCAAGGCGGCAGCGCCCGCGGCCAAGACGCAACAAGGCCACGATTCCCCAAAAGGGCAAGCGGCCGCCAAGCCTGCTGCGGCTGCTGCCGCGGTG
This sequence comes from Pseudomonadota bacterium, assembly GCA_022361155.1. Classification (NCBI taxonomy): domain Bacteria; kingdom Pseudomonadati; phylum Pseudomonadota; species Pseudomonadota bacterium. The sequence continues at coordinate 9,163 of JAKSBK010000252.1, read as the reverse complement.
GACCATCAAGCGCCGGCAAAGGATCCGGAGTCCACCCCGTCCCCCTCCCCGCGTGCGCCACCAGGCCCGGCCGCTCCCGACGACGTCGCAGCGCCGCCGGCCGACGCTGAGAAGACAGCCAGCGGACTTGCCTCCAAGGTCCTTCTGGCGGGCAGCGGGGCCGAGCGTCCCGAACGAAGCGACGTGGTCAAGGTGCACTACAGCGGCTGGACCACGGACGGCAGGCTGTTCGACAGCTCGGTCAAACGCGGCAGACCTGCCGAGTTTCGCCTGGACCGTGTGATCGCGGGCTGGACCGAGGGGCTTCAGCTGATGGTTCCAGGCGAGAAGCGGCGCTTCTGGATTCCCGAGAAGCTCGCTTACGCAGGACGGCCTGGCACGCCCCAAGGCATGCTTGTGTTCGACGTGGAGCTGCTCGGCTTCAAGAAGCCGCCCAAGCCGCCCCAGGTCCCCAAGGACGTAGCCGGCCCGCCCAAGAGAGCCAAGCGCAGCAAGAGCGGGCTCGCCTGGCGCGTCCTGAGCAAGGGCACGGGCAAGAAGCGGCCCAAGGCCACGAATAACGTGCAGGTGCACTACAGCGGCTGGACCACGGACGGGAAGCTGTTCGATAGCTCTCTGACCCGGGGTGCTCCGGCCTCGTTTCCCCTCAACCAAGTAATCCCGGGCTGGACCGAGGGCGTGCAGCTAATGGTCGAAGGCGAGAAACGGCGCTTGTGGATTCCCGAGGAGCTGGCCTACAAGGGGCAGAGGGGCCCGCCTGCAGGCATGCTCGTGTTCGATATCGAGCTATTGAAGATCCTGGACTAGCCGTTGGGCTAGCGCAGTTGTGCTGACAGGAGCAGGCCCATGCCGAACAGCCGGCCGTGGGCTGACCTTCCGGCGTGCGCGCGCCCTCGCACAAGCCCACCGAACAGGTGCAGGTCGAGGCCGAAGCCGCCCCGGATCCAGTCCCCCGAGTGCGCCGCGTGCAGCCCGACCCCTGCGCTCAGGGTGTGGCGATCGCGATCCACGAGATAGTCCGGCGTGGACCTGCTCGCCGGCGATGCCTCGTAGGTGTAGCCAATGCGGACGGGCAGCGACCAATCGCTGCCGAGCCCGAGGCGTGATTCTACGCCGAGACGGGGGACGAATCGATCGGCAAGATGCGCTGGAGGGACACCGCCGGTCCTACCCGGCTCGGGAAGCGACGCGATTCCGGCTCCGACTTGGAGCGACGCGTCCGCATTGCTGATCGGGTTTCGGTAGCGCGACCACTGAACCCAGACCAGGTCTACGTTGACGGCAAGCTGCGGAGACTCGGAGGCATGCAGCCCGAGCACGACCTGGCGGGGACCAAACGCAGCCGCGGTCCGGGACACCGCCGTGTATTGGGCCGGGATCGGCAAAGCTCCGAACACCAATACGTCGCCTTCCAACCTCGCACGGAGGCTGAGATCCATCTGCGCTTGCCCCCGATACACAAGCGCCAGAGACAGCCAACGAGTGAGCTCTGCTCGCAGCCCGAACTGCGGGGAGCGCACCGGTTTCAGATCGGCACGCACTTCGTGGCGCAGCGGCGAATCGTGGACCGACTTTTCCCCAAAGGGTTGAACCGCCGTGCCCTGGACGGTGAATCCACCCCGCGTGGCAGCCAGGAACGCAACGCCACCACCGACGACGAGCCGATCCATGGGCCTCACGGCCACGTTAGCGCTGAAGTACACCTGCCGTCCCCGGCTCTCGTACAAGGGCCAAAACGGTCTCTCGTCGGTCAGCGTACGTGTCCGCGACAGCTGCCTGCCTGCTATGTGCGTGGCGATCCCGAAGGCGAGCGGGATATTGGCAAGCCTGCCGGGAGCCACCAACCCAGCGACCAGGCCGCGTACCGGATCGACTTCACTTTTCACGCCGTCGAGCTGTAGATCGTAGGATGCCGCGGCTGCACCGAGTGAAATCTCGAGCCCCTCGGCCAGCGCGAGGCCTGCTGGATTGTAGTAGCTCGCGGAGAAGTCGCTGACATCCGCACTGACAGCGCCGCCCAATGCGAAGGAACGGGATCCCAAACCAAAGACGTCCGCGGGGTTGGCCAGCGCAGCCGGCGCCCATGGCAGGACGAGCGCCGCAACCGACACATGCCAGCAGCATCCGAGCCGACTGCCAAGCATCAGAAGTCCACGCCTGCTCCGGCGGCCACCACCAGCACATGTCCGGCGGTGCGAACACGAGGTTGCCCCGGATTGTCGAGCGGCACGCTCGCCGACTTCACGTGCTGGCGTGCGACCAGCGTATGTTGCTGCACCGCGAACTCGAAGCATAGACGCACCGGGCCGCGAAGCCGCAGCCCGTAGCCCAGTGCAAACACGTGGCGAGCGTTGTCCCACAGGTTCGAGCGACCGTTCTGAGCGGCAAGCGGCGACGGCTCGTAGGCGTAGCCAGCACGCAGCTCGGCCTGCGCTCGAGGGGTGGAGCCCAGCGGATAGGCCAGGCCGAAGCGCGGCGTTACGGTGCTCGACAGCTCGACTCGTGGTGCCTCCAGAGCCCCGCATTCCGGACGCTCCACGGGGCAACGCACCGTTTGCCTGAGCCAACCCTTGAAAGGGGACCAGCGGCGCCAGGTAACGCCAGCCGCTAGCTGCACCCCAAGCACCTGCCACGAAACCTCCCCCTGTAGCTGGGCCGGATCGATCTGTGCCACGCCGGCGACGTACATCTCGGGCAGCACGATGGAGCCCGGTGGCACGGGCACACCCAAGTTCGAGATCGACAACCGCATGTCGAAATCGCTCGTCAAGCGACCGCGATAGGCAAGGCCGATCCGGATCGCCTCGCTGGCCTGCCAGGAGCCGCCAAGGGTGGGAGCGAAGCTGGCGAGCAGCTCGTCATCGACGATGGTGCGCACCTTCCCGTCTTCGCCCATGTTGACATCGACCTGGCCCATCAGCCCGGCCGCAACCAGGATTCCCGCGCCCACGGTCCAACCTCCGTCAAGTCGCACGCCAAGGCCCAAGTTCAAGTTAAGGTTGTGGGCGCGGGGTACCAGCAGCGGAAACTGGGGTCGCTCCGGCCACAGGAGGCGTACTCGTGTGATCACGCTCTTGGGTAGGAGCGCGCCGATGCCGAGGCTCACTCGCCGCTCGAGGGGCCCGTGGAGCGGAAGCGGTACGACCGCGCCGAAAAGGAAGCTGCTGCTCGGATCCTGCTCGGCAGCAGCGCTCGATCCTTTCGCCGTCAGCTCGAAATGAGCGAGCTGCCAACCCACGTACGCGGACTGAACACGCTCCAGACCCAGCAGCGCAGGGTTGGCATAGGTGACGTCGATCCCGGCTCCCAGCGCCGCGCCAGCGCCCGCCATGCCCAGACTGCGAGGACCAAAGCCGAACAGATCGGCTCCAGACGCATGCGCTACGCACGGACAAAGCGAAACGCACAGCAGGGCTGCCCGTGTCAGGCCGCCGCGCACCGGATTAGTCCTCATTGTCGTCTAACCGCAAAGTTGTCTAACCGCAAAGTTGTCTAACCGCAAAGTCGTCTAACCGCGAACTCCCGAGCAAACAGCGCCGGCGCTATGGGCCCTGAGGGCCCACTCGAAGACAGCTCTTCCGCCGCCACCGGCATGCTCGCAGGGGGACAGGCGCTCGAGCAACCCCTGTCGGGCGCTGGCGCCATCGGGAGGCTTCGCCGCCCCGCTTTGGCGACGATACGTGCCCTCGGACGCGGTGAGCTACTGAGGGGGCGCTCCGTGCAAGACCTCGGGCGGGACCTGACCGACGCGATAGGGGCGCAGGCGAACCTCGAACCTGAGACCACCATCGGCTCGCACACGGAACTCCCCGTGGGGCATCGCGCCCCAGCTGTTGTCGCCGCCCACGCCCATCATGTCGCCGTCCAGGTGAAGGTGGACCGAGGGATCGTAGGTCATGGAGTAGAAGTGGCGAGCACCTTCTAGCTGGTCGTCTGCGTAGTGGCGGGCCGTGAACTGGAACATCGGCGTGCCCGAGACCAGCAACCCGACGCCCATCGGCGACTCCAACGTAGCCCAGCGCACATCGGTGCGGTTGCCGTTTTCTCCGGGCTCCGAGTAGTTGACGAAGAGATCGTCGACGGTGCTCTGGTAGCGACCGACCAAGGCGCCGCTCTTGCGGTCCGAGTAGGTTTCGTAGGGCCCGCGCCCGAACCAGGTAACGTTTTCGAAGCCGGGCGGCAGCGTGAGGCTCAGCCCGAACCGCGGCAGCTCGCCGGAAGCGCCCGTCATGTTGGCCGACACGATCACGTCGCCGCTCGCGTGCACCACGTATTCGAGTGCGTAGCTGCCTCCCACGTTGGGCAACCTGGCCTGCACCTGGACGCGAACCGCGGTCGGGCTCATCTGGTTGGCCGTCACGTTGTTGACCTGCCAGCCTTGAGCCTGCTTCCAGGAGCCCATTCGGTCGCCGATTCTGAAGCCACGGTCGTTATCCGTGGGTGGTCTCCACAAGTGCGGCACGATGCCGTCCTCGAGCATATTCTGACCCCCGTAGCTCCACCTTCGGATGCGCCCGTTCATGCGGTCGAAGGCGATCTCGAACCCGTTGCCGCTGACGATGAAGCTACGCCGATCCTGCCCCAAGCTCACGTTGCCGAAGGGAGGGACAGGCACTTTGGGTTGCTTGCCGATCATGTGCTGAAAGGAATCGACGGCGTACCCTCTGGGCGCCCAGGTGGTGTCCTGGGCCAGGGCGATGTGCACGTCCAGGGTGGCTTCTCCTCCCGGCGCGAGTGGGGGCGGCTGGTAAGGGATGGACAAGTCCTGGTAAGAACCCGGTGCAACCGGCGGCAGGGGAGTGCCTCCCTGCTGCACGACCGCGCCGTCTACGCGCACCTGCCACTGCAGCTCCATATCGCCCAGGTTGCGAAACGAGTAGTTGTTGTGCAGCCGAAACGCGCCAATACCCGGATTCACGGGCTCCAATCTGAGCGGCGAGTAGATGTGCTTGACCTCGAACAAGCCCGGGTGAGGCGTCCGGTCGGGATCCACCAGGCCGTTCATGCAGAAGTTGCCGTCGCTCGGTGTGCCTTGCGGTCCGTAATCGCCGCCGTAGGCCCAGAAATCCATGCGCTTGACCGAATGCGGCTTGCCCTGATGCTCCGGCGGGATGGCCTTGCGAAGCCCCTGATCGACCCAATCCCAGATGAAACCGCCTTGCAGCTTGGGGTAGCGATCGATCACGTCCCAGTACTTGAACAGGTTGCCGTTGCTATTGCCCATCGCATGGGAGTACTCGCACATGATCAGCGAGCGCCTGTCGCCGCCCTTGGCGTGGTTCTCGATCGAGCCCACGCTCGAGTACATCGGGACCACGAAGTCGGTATGGGGCCTGCCGCCCGCACGTTCGTATTGAACCGGCCGGGTGGGATCGCGGCCGTGGATCCAGTTCGACGTGGCCTCGGTGTTCACGCCATCGCCTGCCTCGTTGCCGAGCGACCATACGATCACCGAGGGGTGGTTCTTGTCGCGCTCGACCATGCGCACGGTGCGGCCCATGTGGGCCTCTTTCCAGGCCGGATTGTTGGCGAGCGTTCGCCCCGGGTCGTAGCCGATTCCGTGCGACTCGATGTTGGCTTCGTCTACAAGCCACAGGCCATATCGATCACAGAGCTCATACCAAAGAGGATCGTTGGGGTAGTGCGAGGTCCGCACGGCGTTGACGTTGGAACGCTTCATCAGCAGGATGTCCTGCACCATGGAGTCACGCGTCACGGCGTGACCTCGATCGGGATCGTGCTCGTGGCGGTTCACGCCCGCGATCCGCAACGCCTGCCCGTTGACGCGCAGTCTGCCGTCCTGCCACTCGACCTCGCGGAAGCCCACGTACAAGGGGATGAACTCGACGGACGCACCTTGAGCGTCCTTCAGCGTCAGCAGCAGCGTGTACAGGTTGGGGATCTCTGCGCTCCAGAGCGCGGGTGCGGCAATGCTGCGCTCGAACGAAAGGCTGGGCCCGACCGCGGGCCCGCCGTGTTGGTCCACCACACCCCCCAGGGCATCGTACAGGGTCGACTCCACTACCGTTCCCGGCTGCGGTACGGTGTTGAAGGTCACGTCGACCTGCAAGCGAGCGTTCTGGTAGGCCGCATCCAGATCGGTGCGGATCCACACGTCTTGCACGTGCTCGTTGCCACGCGAAATCAGGTAGACGTCGCGGTAGATCCCGCTCAGGCGCCAGAAGTCTTGGTCTTCGAGGTATGCGCCGTCCGAGTAGCGATACACCTCCACGGCCAGCTGATTGTCGCCCATCTGCAAGTAGGGGCTGATATCGAACTCCGCCGGGGTGCGGCTGCCCTGGGCATAGCCCACCTTTTGCCCGTTGACCCAGACGTAGAAAGCCGACGAGACGCCGGCAAAGTGCAGATGGGTCTTTCTGCAGTGCCAGCTCGGCGGCACCTGAAACGTGCGCCGGTACGAGCCCACGGGATTGTCGTTGTGAGGAATGTTGGGCGGGTTTGCCGGCGAAAACGGATAGCTGACGTTCACGTAGATAGGCACGCCGTGTCCGTGAATCTGCCAGTTGGAGGGCACCGGCAGCACGGGCCAGGCGCTATCGTTGAAGCCCGGCTGAAAGAAGTCCCCGGGTCGCGCTCCGGGGTTCGGCGACCATTGGAACTTCCAATCGCCGTTGAGCGACTGATACCAGGGTGAAGGCGCGGGATCGCGCGCCGCGGCGAGCTCGGCGCTCGGGTAGGCGAAGAAGCTCGCGCGTGGCCCGAGCGTGCCGACGCGCAGCACGTCGAGGTTGTCCCAGTCCGGCCGGTTGTTCGGCGTGGGCGGCAGTCCCCCGGCTATCGGCAACGGCGGGCACGCGGGCATGCCTGCTACCGGCGGCGCAGTGCTTCCCCCGAACGGTGGCGGTGGCGGCGGCAGGAGGCTCCCCGCGGGTAGCGGACCAAGCCCCCCTGTGCCGCCCAGAGGCGGGGGAGTGCCCGCGATGCCTCCGGTTTGTCCCGCCGCGCCTGCCGTTCCGCCGCTGCTGCAGGCAGCGAGGCTTGTCAGGACGAGCGCGGCGATAGCAAACACCGGCAGCCGCCGCAAAGCCTGCTGCCGCGCCCCGACCAGCCCGAGGCTCGTTGGCAAACCACACGGATGGCCATGATTCAGCGCTCCCGGTTGCGGGCCTCTCAAATTCCTTCCTTCCGGTTGCGTCTGCTTGTTCCTGCACAAGCTCTCCCGGTACTGCCGGCTCCACAGGCTCCGTTCGACATGACACGTAGTGTCCTGCGTCGCTGATTTCGTAACAAAGTCTGCGAGCGGGTACTCATGTCTCGGTGTGCAGCTTCCGTTCCTTCCAGTGTAGTTGCCTCGCAAGTTTGTGCCATCGCGTCGTGGAGTCTCGATGCCATGGCCCAAACGGCGGTCGATGGAGCGATCGCTGTAAACGGCCGGTGAAACATCCCGAACCGGGCGAGGCTCCGCGGTTAGGCTCCGTCCCAGAATGACTTGCGCGTTTGGGCCAGGACCTGGCGGCGCCGCCGCGTCGAACGTCTGGGCCAGGACCTGGCGGCGCCGGCGCACCGAACGTCGGCTGGGCGCGACGATGAAGAAATAGCACTGCTATTGCTGCGGTTTTTCCTCCGGGCGCGCACGCGATCGCACTCCGGCAACGCGCCCGGTCGGAGCGGTTATTTTGCGGAGCCTCCTAAAAGGTTCCGCGTAGACCCAGGGCGTAGCGAGCGCCGGTATCCTTGAGCTCGAGGAAATGGTTCTCGAAGCGCCCGTGCTTTTCAATCCGGGCGTCCGTCACGTTGATCGCCTGAAAGAAACCCTGGAATTGTTCGGTGATATCGAAACTGCCGCTCAGATCGAGCTGCGTGTAGCCCTTGACGAATACGGGCTCGCCGCCGATGCCCGAGATGGTCTCGAGGAACCCGGTGCGGTTGTTCAGAGCCGCACGTACCTGCACCGGCCCTTTTTCGTAGAAGGCCACCAGGTTTTGGGTGTTGCTCAAGCCTTCGAGAGCGAAGGTTCGAGTGACGTTGTCGTCTTGCGCTACCCGGGCGTTGCTGTCTGAGAAGGTGACGTTCGCCAGCACGCCCATCCCATCAAACGGCGTGGGCAGGCTGGTGAACGTGTGTTGCCACGAGACTTCGAGGCCGTAGATGTTGGCACTCTCCTGGTTGACCGGCTGCCGCAGGTCGTACACGGCGGGTCCGGGTGACGGTGTCCCGGGCGGCGACATGTACGGAGGCGGCAGCATCACGGGAGTGACGCCGTCCGCTTTCGTGGCGGGCATCTGGCCTACGGTCTCGACGATGAAGTTGCCGACCCGCTTGTAAAAGCCCGCCACGGCCAGATAGCTCGCTTGGTCGTAATACCATTCTGCCGATAGATCGAAGTTGTCCGCGTTGAATGGCTTGAGCGTTGGTGAGCCCTGGCTCGCCTTGAGGTTGCCCGGCCGGTTGGTGTCGTAGAGAATCTGCGGCCGCAGCTGAGACAGCGTAGGCCGCGTCAGACTGCGGGAATAGCCCGCGCGCAAGACCAGCTCCCCGTCGATCGGATCCAGCCTGAGGTTGAGGCTCGGCAGGATGTTTCCGTATGACTTGGGCACCGACATCGGCGTGGATGGTCCGTAGATGGCCTGAAAGAGCGTTGCATCGGCGTAGACCAGCTCTTCCAGGTTGCGCCGCTCACCCTCCGAACGCTGCGTCGTATAGACGTAACGAAGCCCCAGATTGCCTGACCAGGGCATGTCGCTCAGGTCGCCGCCGAAGTCGAGCTGGGCGTACGCCCCCAAGACCCGTTCGCGTACAGTGCTGCTCGCGGGTTGTTTCAAGACGTCGAATCCCCCGTTTTCCATGATCACCTGATTCCAGTAGTTCGGCGGCCTCATGGGATTCGCCATGGCATAGTTCGCCTGCGCCTCCTGAGACTGGAGCCAGGTCAAGTACGAAACGTAGTCGAAGGTCTGCCACTGCCTGGGGATGTTCGCTCGCAGGTCGGAAAAGAAGTTCCCGGCATCGAAAGGCATCAGCAGGTCGTCCCGGATGTCGGTGTGGTAACCGCAATACAAACACTCGATGGGGCCGGTGCCTTGGCTGAGCGTCGGATTGTTGCTGTGATAGACGGTGTCGCTCTTGCTGCGCGCATAGCCATAAGTGCCAAATCGGAGCGTATGCAGCCCGACATCACCCAGCCTCAATTCCCCGTCCAAAC
>JAKSBK010000251.1 GCA_022361155.1 Pseudomonadota bacterium | reverse complement strand
TTTCCCAGGTGGCTTCGGGCGTGCGTAGCTGCACCACCGAGGGCCGCTCGTGATCCCATACGGGCCCTTCCCACTTGCGCAGCACCTTGACGCCGAGCGCCAGCAGCCGGTGCAGCTCGGCCAGGAACCTGGGCAACGTGCCTCGTACATCGGTCAGACCGCACAGTGCAAACGTATTCCGTGCCGCTGCGCACTGACGGCCAGGCAATACCGGTAGAGCTCGGTCAGCCCGGGGTCTGGACGAAACATGTGGGTGCGCCGCAGCGTGCGGCGCGTGACCATCACGGTCATTCCAGGCACGATGTAGCGTGGTTGCGTCATGCTTCGCACGCCGCACCAAGCGTGCCGGACACCACCGCAGCTCATTTCGCACACTTACGCTATCCGTTGTGGCGAAAGTGCCGGCGCACGCCAGCGGGACGCCAACCTGGGTCGGGTCGGCGGCGGGGCGGGGCGGTTTCCGATCGATGCACCTCTGCGGAGCTTTCACTATGCCCTTACGTGTCACTTGGCCCAAGTTGCTGTTCGCTGTGCTCTTGGCTTGTTGCGCGATCGTAGTTGGTTGCGGCGCACGTACGCTCAGCCCGGGGGCCCGGGGGCTGCTGCTGGCAGCGGGGTGAGCCGATCAGGGACTGGCGTCTCCGCCGGGCGTGGTGGTTCGACAGCTCGGAGCGTAGCCAGCGACCGGAGCCGCCTTGAGGCTTGAGGATATCGTGCCCGGTGCGGTGATGCGGAGTCACGCTTCAGCTGAGTCGGCACAGCGGCGTGACCAGCGATTCTCCAAGGCTCCGTGGCTTCTGTGCAAGCTCTAGCCGGTACTCACACGTGCTGCGGGGAGGTCAAACGACAACTGGGGAAACACGTCGCTTGGCAAGGGATCGGAGAGCATTGACAGGAGGCTTTCGTACCTACCGCACTCCTCGCGGAGCCAAATCAGGCCCTGCGGCGGTACGAATCCGCTAACCGCGTGCCGAATCTGGGCGAGGGGGATCGGCTTCAGCCGGTGGACTGCGCCTACGTGGACTGCGGTCGCGGTATTTGCGTCCGCGAAGTAGGCCACGTAAACCTCGTGCGTGATACCAAGACGATCTTGGTAGCGCCGCCACAGCTCTTCGCGGGTAAGCGTCTCTATGACTTTGATTCTGAACCAAAACGAAAGCTGCTGTTCGGGACTCGAGGAGTAAACGAGCACAACGTCCCGCGCGCGGAGACCCATGGCAGATCTACGGAGTTCGATGGTCTTCGTACCGGCAAGGATCTGGTTTGCGTAGCTCGGCTTGATCGACAGCAAGGCAGCAGCGTGGCTCATGATGTTTCTAGACCCTCGCGGCGAATCGTCTCGAAGGGCTCGCGTCCAATCGGCGTGAGCCCCTGGACGTTCGTCGCTTTCCTAAGGATCGCACGGATGCGCTCCAGCGTCACTGGCTTTTCGAAAGGCTCAAACAGGCCGAAGTGAATAGCCATGGCGTCGCCTTTAGCGTTGGTGTGCCGCAAGATGTCGTCACTTTCGTACACACCCATGGGCGCGAACCGGGAGTGCAGCTGCTCAGGCGATGCTATGCGGACTTCGAATACCACGGCGGCTCCAATGGCTGCGCCGCGCCCCCCGTCCTTCTTCGGCTCGTAGAAGTTCACCAAATCACCGCGTGCCAGCCCTGTCACCTTGGGATAACAGTAGTACACGTTGTCGGTTCGCAACTTCAGCGGCGTGTCCGGGCCGCTGGTGGACAGCATGGCGTCCACCCATCGCTTGAAGATCGGCACAAGGATATACCGCTTCCCAGCGAGGTGTAGGCGCAACGGGTAGAACTCCAACATGAGCGAAGCATCGTCGTACGCGCAGCCGAGAAAGCCTGCGCTGTCGGAGAGCGACACCCGGCGCGCCACAGTTTTCGGGCTACGGTCCAGTTCCACGCTGACGTTGCAGAACTTAGCGGGGATGCCTAGGTCGGAAGCTGGCACGCCGAAGCGATCGGCGGAGCCGCGGAGCCCCCAGATCCGCTTCCCAACGTGGTCGACAAAGTCCTCGAGGTCCGGGGGAGTGCGGACGATGCGCCGCACGAAGTGCTTGGCCAGGACCAGTTCCGCCGTGTGACCGGAACGCTCGTAGCGGTTCGGTGCGAAGCCCTCGACACGGAAGCCAAACATCCTGAAATAGGCGAGCAGCTCCACTTTCCCGCTTGATACAGTCACGTGGACCCGGTCTATCTTGGTGTTGCATGCCCAGGTCCGGAGTTCATGAAACAGAAGGTGTTGGCCGATCGCGGTGCCACGATACAGCGGTCCGACCATGAACGTCTGCAGTTTTGCGTTGCGCGCATCCTTCGCCTGCCACATGGAAAAAGCTGCAATTGTGTCGCCCAACGCGACGACTTTCTTGCTCGTTCCGTGGTCATGGAATCTCTTGGTCAGCCACTCATCAAAGCATGGGTAATCGAGGGCAATCGGCTGGAGCAACGCGCGGGTGGGAAGTGCGTCAGCAGAATCCCACTCACGGATCAATAGGTTCGGTGGGGCGTCTACGCGCGTTGCTCGCTCTCGCGTCCGGCGAAAGCGCTCAACAAAGCGCTCGAAGCCGGCAACCGAGAAAGCCTGGGAGGCCGGGGCCTCGATGCTGTATGGCCCGCTGGCGATCCGCTCAGGGTGGTTACGAAGCTCAGCGGAGATATCCACCCAGCGAGCTTCGTCGGCATCCGGGTCGCAAACGAGCCCAACAACCGGCACGGCGTAGCGCGCCCAAGTCTCGAAATGTGAGCGATCCGCATCGACGTAGAACCGCCCGCGCCGGATGTATGACGACCCGCTCTTGATCTGCACCAGGACGAGGTCGCCGCTCGGCTCGCGATCATCAGTGAGCAGCTCGATGGTTCCGTCAACACCCAAGTCAGGGTTCTCAAACCGGCGGTACACGGCGCCGGCCCGTGTCGCGACGCTCTGAACGAGAGCCACGCCTTCGTCGCCGATCTGTCCCGATCTCGGGTACCTGGTTGCCACTCTGCCCTCTCGTCGCTCGGTAGCAGAGGACGGATTACGCATCAATCGGTGCACGCCGGGGGATGCGCTCCCATCGCTGCCCAAGCGGTTAACCCGGATCGGTCACCAACTTCGAGGCGCTCCATCGATCCAGAACCGCATGCCCGCGGCGTCTACGATAGCCAAAACATAGCATGGCGGCCGATCCGCAGTCGAGCCACCGGAGGCATGAGGGCCTCGGGATCGATGGGAGCATGTTGAAGGCACCCGGTCCTTGCCCCTGCGCCGATTGCCCTCGCCCAAGTTGGCCACTACCGAGGAGGCCGAATCCTCGAGCTGACGAGCCAACTTCGGACTGGGTCTACGAATCTTGTCGACCACGGGACGCAGGCTCCCAATCAGCGACAGGGCAAGCTCCAGCTCGCCACCATCGCACGACCGCAGTCCGTTCCCCGACCCAGATGTCGGGACCGATCCGGATTTCGGACGCCGATTTCGGATTTCGATGCCCGACCCCGACGCCGATC
>JAKSBK010000250.1 GCA_022361155.1 Pseudomonadota bacterium | reverse complement strand
GCGTGATGGCTCGGTGGTGGGCATCGGGAACTTCAGCGGCATGGGCCTCTTCCCGGGCGGCGTGACGCTGCAGTCGGCGTCCTCGGAGCTCCAGTCCGATGACATCGCGGTGTGGAAGCTCCCCGCAACAGGCATGTAGCAGCAGCGACTCCGGAGCACACTCACGGCCGCGACTCCGGGGAGCGCAGCGTCGGGCTGCTACGACGTGGGCCCGAGTTCGTCGTCCTGCCCATGTGCCCGGGGGGTAAGCCTCGAGGGCGCGCTGCGGCGGTCGGTGGCCGCGCTCGAGCAGACGTGACATGCATAGCCCATGTCGACGCTCAGCCCCGAAGCACTGCAAGCAGTCCACGCCTGGTGGCGTGCCGCCAACTACCTGTCGGTGGGCCAGATCTACCTGCGCGACAACCCGCTGCTGAGGGAGCCGCTGCGCAGGGAGCACATCAAGGCGCGCCTGCTCGGGCACTGGGGCACGACACCGGGCTTGAACTTCATCTACGTGCACCTGAACCGGGTCATCCGGGAGCGCGACCTCAGCATGATCTACGTGACCGGGCCGGGGCACGGAGGGCCCTCGCTGATCGCCAACGCGTATCTCGAGGGAACCTACAGCGAGGTCTATCCCGATGTATCGCTGGACGCCGCGGGCATGCAGCGGCTGTTCAAGCAGTTCTCGTTCCCGGGCGGAGTGCCGAGCCACGTGGCGCCGGAAACGCCCGGATCGATTCACGAAGGCGGAGAGCTCGGCTATGCGCTCTCGCATGCCTACGGGGCGGTGTTCGACAACCCGGAGCTGATCGCGTGCTGCGTCATCGGTGACGGTGAGGCCGAAACCGGCCCCCTGGCGACGAGCTGGCACTCGAACAAGTTCATGAATCCGGTCGGCGACGGCGCGGTCCTGCCGATCCTGCACCTGAACGGCTACAAGATCGCCGGTCCCACGGTGCTTGCTCGCCTGCCCCGGGAGGAGCTCGCGAGCCTGCTGCGAGGCTACGGCCATGCCCCGCTGTTCGTGGAAGGAAACGAACCGCTCGCCATGCACGAGCAGATGGCCGGCGCACTCGATCACGCTCTGACCATGATCGCCCGGTTCCAGGCCGAAGCGCGGGACGGCGGCTTGCGCCAGCGGCCGCAGTTGCCGATGATCGTGCTCTCGAGCCCCAAGGGCTGGACCGGACCCGCCGAGATCGACGGGCGCCCCGTGGAAGGCTCGTTTCGCTCACACCAGGTGCCGATCGGAAGCATGGACCGGCCCGAGCATGTGCGGCTGCTCGAAGCCTGGATGAAGAGCTACGGTCCACAAGAGCTCTTCGATGCCGCGGGAGCGCCGAGAGCCGAGATCACGCGGCTTGCTCCCTCAGGCGAACGCCGCATGAGCGCCAACCCCCATGCCAACGGCGGCATGCTCCTGCGCGATCTGCAGCTGCCGGACTTCCGCACCTATGCGATCGACGTACCGAGCCCGGGCGTCGCAGCCGGGGAAGCCACGCGGGCGCAGGGAGCGTTCATCCGCGACGTGATAGGGCGCAACCCCAAGAACTTCCGCGTGTTCAGCCCCGACGAGACAGCGTCGAATCGCTGGGGAGCCGTGTTCGAGGTCACGAGCCGGGCGTCGGCCGCCGAGATCCTCGAAACGGACGAGCACGTGGGTCGCGACGGCCGCGTGATGGAGATGTTGAGCGAGCACCAATGTCAGGGCTGGCTCGAGGGTTACCTGCTGACCGGGCGGCACGGCTTCTTCTCCTGCTACGAAGCCTTCATCCACATCGTCGATTCCATGTTCAACCAGCACGCCAAGTGGCTCAAGGTCAGCCGTGACATCGCCTGGCGACGGCCGATCGCGTCGCTCAACTACCTGCTTACGTCTCATGTGTGGCGCCAGGATCACAACGGCTTCAGCCATCAGGATCCCGGTTTCATCGACCACGTGGTCAACAAGAAAGCCGAGGTCATTCGGGTCTACCTGCCACCCGACGCCAACACCTTGCTGTCGGTGACCGATCATTGCCTGCGCAGCAAGAACTACGTCAACGTGATCGTTGCGGGCAAACAGCCCATGCCGCAGTGGCTGACGCTGGACCAGGCCATCAAGCACTGCACCCTGGGCATCGGGATCTGGGAGTGGGCCAGCAACGACGAGGCCGCGGAGCCCGACGTGGTGCTGGCGTGCTGCGGCGACGTTCCAACCCTGGAGACCCTGGCTGCCGTCGATATCCTGCGCTCGCTGGTGCCGGAGCTACGGGTGCGGGTGGTCAACGTGGTCGACCTGATGCGGCTTCAGCCACGGAGCGAGCACCCGCACGGCCTGGATGACAACGACTTCGACGCGCTCTTCACCACGGACAAGCCGATCGTCTTTGCCTTTCACGGCTACCCGTGGTTGATTCACCGGCTCACCTACCGTCGAACCAACCACCGCAACCTGCACGTGCGGGGCTACAAGGAGGAAGGCACCACCACGACGCCGTTCGATATGACCGTGCTCAACGACATGGACCGTTTCCATCTGGTCTGCGACGTGGCCGAGCGCGCTGCCAAGCTCGCGGGGCGCTCCGCGCACATTCGGCAGGCGATGCAGAACAAGCGCATCGAGCATCGCGAGCACATCCGGCGCCACGGAGACGACCTGCCGGAGATCAAGGACTGGACCTTCCGGCATGATTCGAGGACGGGGGCCCCGTGAGTCGGGTGCTCGTGCTCAACGCCGGTTCGAGCAGCCTGAAGTGGAGCGTGCTGCATTCCGACACGGAGGTCGTGGCAGGTGCGAACGTGGCCTGGAGGTCGCAAGCGACCGAGGATCGTGCGAATCAGCTGCAAGCGACGTTGCGCCGGCTGCCGAGCTTCGATCGGGCGGGCCATCGCGTGGTTCACGGCGGCTCCCGGTTTCGAGAGGCGGTGGCGATCGATGAGCCGGTTCGCCGCGGGCTTGCCGGGATCGAGCACCTCGATCCAGAGCACATGCGACCCGCACTCGCGGGCATCGACGCCGTGGCGAGCACCTTTCCCGAGGTCGTGCAGGTGGCCGCGTTCGACACGGCGTTTCATCGCACGCTGCCCGACGCGGCGACCGGTTATGGCTTGCCCTTCGAGTGGAGCGAGCGTTTCAGGCTCGAGCGCTTTGGTTTCCACGGCCTGAGCGTGGCCTACGCGGTGGAGCGGGCCAGCGAGCTGCTCGGCGCCACCCTCCCCAGAATGGTCGTGTGCCACCTCGGAAGCGGCTGCTCGCTGACTGCGGTCGAGCGCGGGCGGTCGCTGGACACGACCATGGGCTTCACGCCGCTCGAAGGTCCCATGATGGCCACGCGCTCCGGTTCGATCGATCCCGGGCTGCTCTGCCACCTGCAGACGCACTGCGGTATCACGACCGAACAGCTGCGCGACACGCTCACCCGGAGCTCGGGCCTGCTCGGTGTTTCCGGCGTCTCCTCGGACCTGCGCCAGGTGCTTTCAGCAGCCCAGGCCGGCTCCGCGCGAGCCCAGCTCGCCTACGATCGTTTCGTTCTTGGAATCCGGCGCTCGCTAGGTGCCATGGTCGGCGTCCTAGGTGGCATCGATGTGCTGGTTTTCACCGGGGGCATCGGCGAGAATAGCCCGCGGATTCGCCGCTGCGCTGCACGTGCGCTGGCCTTTGCGGGGCTCGAGCTCGACGAGGCGGCCAACGCCAGCGATGCAGCAAGGCGCGCGACCTCGTCCGAGGAGACGGACAGGGTCATCTCGCGGCAAGGCTCGCCGATCGCTGCGCTCGTGATCCGGGCCCGCGAGGACCTCACCATCCTCAAGGAAGTGCTGCGCCTTTGCGCGCTCTAGTACCGCTTGGGCTAGAACTGGACCCCGAGCAAGAGCCGTATGTTATGGGCGGTCCTGAGCGTCACCGGCTGCGGATCATCGGGCGTAGTCCCGAGGCCGCTGCTCGGGAACAGCCCTCCGTACTGGAGCAGCGCATGGTAGCCGTCGATGAGCTCCGGGCCGCCTTCGGTCCGCCAGTACAAGCTGGCGTTCACCTCGAGGCCGAGGTTGGCGCTGTTGCCCCACGTTTGCAGCACGTGCGTGGCGCGGCTCCAGATGACGTCCACGCGCCCGCCAAATCGTTCGCCATCCACACTGCGAATCAAGTCGTAGCTCAGTCCCGGCTTGAGGTAGAAAGCACCGGCAACCTGGCGCATGATCCTACGCCACAGGATCAGATCCACGCGATAGCTGGGATGAAACCGGAATGTGCTGATCAGGTCATCGTTGACCGCTAGCTGGGTCACCACATCGGCGTCGGCTGACAGCCCCTCCACACCGTTGTCACCCGTGGCAAGACCGGCGTAGAAGTACATGCCGAACTTGTCGTCCAGCAGCCGGTATTCGGTCTCGAGTACTCCGCCGAAGCTCAGCAGCCGATACCGGTCTCGGGCTCCGGTGTCGACCGGTGCCACGCCTCCGGCGACCTGGCCGAGCGGGATGCGGTCGATCCCGCCGTGCATCAGGGCAGCCTCGGCTTCAATCCGCAGGCCGCCGCGCCGGAACTGACCCCAGGCGTCCCAGGTGAATCGCTTGGCATTCAGACCGTGCGCGCGGGCCATCGGCGCCATGGGGGCCATCGGCGCCATGGGGCCCACCGTCGCTTGGTCCCATGCGAGTTGTTGGGTGCGGTACTGCAGCAGCAGGCCGTAGTTGATAACGAAGCGACCCTGCTTCAGGGCGGCCCGCAAGGGCTCGTCGGCCATCCTGCGAGCAACGAAGAACGTGAACTGATCTACGTCGTCAAGCTGGCTCGTGTCGTACGGCAGCCCGCCGGGGCCTCGCGGCTCGACGATACCCTCCGCGGTATAGTCGTAGGCTGCCATGACGTACAGTCCGGCGAGCTTGGCGATGACGGCAAGACGATCCACATCCGAAGAAAAATCGTCGTCAAGACCGTTGCCGGCGTGCGCCACCATCCCGAGGCCCCAGGCATTGGGCATGCGTCCAAAGCGCAGCTCGCCAAGATCGCGGTTTCGCACCTCTGCCCAGGCCCGCCTCGCCACGATGCCCTCCCCCACATTGAAGCCGCGCCCAGGCGGCAGCGCCGTCGACACAAAGGGATCCCGGAGCGCGGGCACTACCGTCGGATCCTGGCCCGCGTAGAAGCTGCCCGGAGTCGACCCCGCCACCAGGTTATCCAAAACGTCCACCATCATCTTGACGCGAACGTCTTCACTGAGATGGATCTCGGGCGCAAGACGAAGCCGCAGGTTCGCGTAACCAAGAGTGTCGGCGTCGCACTCGGCGGGGCCCTGGCGGACGCTGTTATCCGGTTTGCAGAGGCCGGCGCCAACGAGCTCCTCCCCTCGCAGCCGCTCGAGCGGCTTGAAGCGGGTAAACGGATCGGGTACCCCCGGAAACGTTGGACCGCGACCCAGCCACAGGGTGTTAAGCACCTCGCCGCGGGCGCGCATGTAGCCGTGCAGCGTCAACACGCTTTGCGGAGCCGTCCACTGCGCTGTTGCGGGCACCTCGGCTGGCTCAGGCGCGTCGGCCGGGCTCGCCGCCTTCGCCTCTGTCCCTGGAGGCTGGGGCCCGGCCAGCGACTCGCGCCGGGCGGGCGGAGCAGCTTCCGGTGAGCTCTCATCGGCGTCCGTCTCGGAGTCCAACACGGGCAGCTCGACCCGCGGGGGCTGGAGCTGCGGGCCGCCGCCCTGCAACAACGACACCCCGGAAGGACGCGGAGACGTCTCCGCAGACCGCGGCGTCTTGGACCGCGTGTTGGCAGTATGCTGCGCCTCGACAGAAG
>JAKSBK010000249.1 GCA_022361155.1 Pseudomonadota bacterium | reverse complement strand
GTCAGTCCTGGCGGTTGTCGGATGCGACAGTGCGGTTGTCGGATGCGACAGTGCGGTTGTCGGATGCGACAGTGCGGTTATCGGGTTCGACAGTCGCTGCGGCTCCCGTTGCCGTCTCAACCGCCGCGGCATCCGGTCCTGCTGATTCGCCGTCGGCGTGATCGGGGGAGGGTGGTGGGGCCCCGGGTTTGGTTTTGTCGTCCTCGGCGCCAGCCTTGATCTCGGTGCCAGCCTTGATTTCGGCGCCAGCCTCCCGTGATGCTTCGGCGACCGCAGGCTCGGGCGTACCTTGCAGCAGCGGCGCGGGTGTGTCGAGCTGTGCCGTGGGAACACGCGAGCTGCGCTCGCTCTGGCTCTCGGTACTGGAGTCCACGGCCATCTCGGCGGGGGTGCTTGGCATCGGCGCCTGCGCAGCCAAAGGCGCTTTCGTTACGGCATCCGGATCGGATAGAGCGACCTTCTCCTCGGCGTGCTGCGACCCCTCGGAGGTTGCGGCTGCCCGCTCGGTTTCGACTTTGGTTTTTCGGTTGTTTTCTGCACTTTCCAGCTCGCCGTCGAGCGTCTTCGACTCTCCCTGACGGGCGTGGTCGTCGCCGACCGGGGCCTCCCATTCGGCATCCTTGCGTCGCGCGCGTCCTTCCCTGCGGCCACGCCGGTTGCGCCGATCGCTCTCCCGTTCGCGGGTCTCTCGCTCCCTCATTCCCCGGGGCGGGCGCGCCAGCGTCGCAGAATCGCCCAGGGCCTCGAAGAAATCGAGGTCGATATTCGTCAAGCGCACGCTGTGCAGTCGCACGCCGATTCCCAGGGCTTCCATGGCTTGCACCAGGGCGTCCCCGTCAAACAAGGCAACAGGGGCCGCACCCATCGAGGAAGCTTCCTCGCGCGCGCCGGAGCTCAGCTGCCCAGTCGTGACCAGCCAAGCACCGCCGGCGTTGCCGTAGTGGTGCAGCGCTCCGCGGGCCTCGATAACGAGCTCGCGGGTAATCTCCCTGCGGTCGCGCCGCACAACCAAGGCCAGACGACGTTCTTCACTTCCCCGCCTGAGTGTTCCTGCGAAATGCAGCTCGTTGGTCGAGCTGCCCGGCCGGCGCACCGCGCGCAGCGAGGCGACGCCTTCGGCGTTGAGCCAGGTCGCGATGAATTCCGCGAACCCGGTCAAGGGTAGATCGCATAGCTTGTTGACGAACAGCCTGCGCGCCACTTCACGCTGCCTGACGGCGGCGCGCTCGACGGCCTCTTGAGCGCCCACGAGCTCCGAGCCGAGATGCCAGTCGGTGAGGGTGAGCCGATCGCCTTGGATCCGGAACCGAGCAGGCATGGTGGATCGCAGGCGGTTCGCGTTGTCCGCTCGCAGGGAAGCCGCCACGGTCGAAGCGAGTGCTGCCGGACTGCCGCCGAGTCTACCCCGTTCAACCAGAAGCTCCGCCGCGCGCTTGAAGGTCGCTGGTTGACGCGAACCGCGTGCCAGCACGGAAAACACGGCATCGGCGAGCTCTCTACCGAGCAGATCAGCGTCCTCGGGCTCCTGCGACAGGCCGGGCTCCTCCGGCGCCTCGGCACCGTTGGCAGGCTCGTCCTGAGCTGCCGACTCGGCTTCCGGGCCGGTTGTCGTTGCACCACGGCCTCGCCGCCGCCGCCGCCGCCGCCGCCGCTTGCTATCCCTGCGTTCGCCGTCCTCGCCTAGGGCAGCCAGTATGGGCTCGTCGTCGTCTTCTTCCTGAGGGAACAGGTCGGATCCAGGCGGTTCCGGCCCCGCAGGAGCGGCATCGACCTGTGGCGCCGGTTCAGCGCCGGCGGCTTCGGGCTCCTTCACGCTCTCATCGGGGCTTGTTTCGTCTGCGAACTCCCGCAGGCTGAAGACACCGGGGCGGATTTTCACGATCGGTGCGTCACCGCGGTCCTTCTTCACCATGGTCGCCAGTCGAGAGCTCATGGTGACCTCCGGAGTCTTGCCCACATGCGACAGGAGGTTTTGCTCGATGGCGAGCTCCGTGATCTTCTTGTAGTGCAGTGGCTTCCTAACGTTGCGCAGTACTTCGAGCGCCGCTTCGGTAAAGGTCATAGTGGTCGGTCCCCACGGGTTGGAGCTCCCGCCGCCGCGACCTTCGACGGGTCCACCATGGGCGCGCCGCTCGGGGTCGATACAGCAATCGGCAGGTCAAGAGCGTCAGTGATCGGCGACCCTATCATCGGTGATCGTTCATCGCAAACGAGGCTCGCGGCCTCATGGGCGCTCCCCGAGGCGGCTTTCTTGACCCGGATCTCGGCTGCTGTTACGGCCAACGGATCGCCGCACCGGCACGAGCTTCGTGACCCGATGCGATTGAACGAGGAGCACGATGAAGACCAAGCGAGTGGGTGTCCTGATGGGAGGGTTGGGTGCGGAGCGGGAAGTTTCGTTGCGCAGCGGCGAGGCCGTCTGCAACACTCTGCACGAGCGGGGCTACGATGTACGCAAGATCTTCGTCGATCGAGACATCGATCGAGTGCTGCGCCAGACGGCCATCGACGTCGCCTTCCTGGCCTTGCACGGCCCCTACGGCGAGGACGGCTGTATTCAAGGCATGCTTGAGATGCTCGATATCCCCTATACAGGCTCCGGCGTGTTGGCCAGCGCTCTGGCCATGGACAAGGTAAAGGCGAAGGAGCTGTTTCGACTGCACAACGTACCGACGCCGCCCTACTACGAGATGACGGCGGATCGAATCGAGGATCTGGAGGATATCCACGGCTCGTTCGGCTTCCCCGTGTTCGTCAAGCCGAGACGGCTCGGTTCCAGCATCGGAGCAGGACGTGCCAACGATCCGTCGGAGTTGTTTCAGCGCGCCGAGGAATCAGCCCGCTTCGACCGCTGCATACTCGTGGAGCGCTTTGTCGCAGGTCGTGAGGTGGCGGTAGGTCTGCTCGACGCCACGGCGCTCGGGGCCATCGAAATCGCCCCCAAGTCCGGCATCTACGATTATCGATCCAAGTACCTGGAGGGTCAGACCGACTACCATCTGCCAGCTCGCTTGTCGCCGACACATTACCAATGCGTGCTGAACATCGCCGAGCGCGCTGCGTGTGCGCTGGATTCGAGAGGCGCGACCCGTGTGGATATGCTGGTGACCGAAGGGGAGAACGAATACGTGCTCGAGGTCAATACCCTACCCGGACTGACCCCCACCTCCCTACTTCCGAAGATCGCCCGTGGCAGCGGGCTCGGTTTCGGTGATCTGTGCGAGCAGATCCTGACGCGAGCGCTGCACGTCCCCTGTGCGGTGCCGGCCGGCGTGGAGACGCCGCAGCAAGTCCCCGCGTTCGCGCCCGATGCCTAAACCGCCGCTTTCTCCATGAACCAGTTGCCCATCACCAGAACGTCCATGCGAGTTCGCTGGTAGCACGCGATCGCCTCGTCGGGCCGACACACGATGGGCTCGTTTTCGTTGAACGAGGTGTTGAGCACGACGGGAATGCCCGTGCGTGCCTCGAAGGCCTCGATGAGCCTGTGGTAGCGGGGGCATGCTTGCTTGTTGACCGTCTGCAAGCGTCCGGTGTGGTCCACATGGTCCGCGGCCTGGATCTCGCGCCGCCGTTCCGGGCGGGTAGGGTAGACCTGCATCATGAAGTCGCTGGGCCAGGTCTGCTCGAAGTAGTCACCGACGCGTTCCTCCAGGATGGACGGAGCAAAGGGCCGGAACGCCTCGCGGTGCTTGATGCGCGCGTTCAACGTGTCTTTCATGCTGGCAAGGCCCGGGTGCGCCACGATAGAGCGCGCCCCAAGAGCCCGCGGTCCCCATTCCATGCGACCCTGAAACCAGCCCACGATCCGACCCTGTTCGAGGCGCTCGGCCGTAACCGAAAAAAGTTCCTCGTCGTTTAGATGGCGGGCCTTCAGCCCGGCGCGTTCGATTGCGGTCTCGATCTCTCGATCGGAAAACGCCGGGCCCAAGTACGCATGCCGCAGAGGTTCGCCGCGTGGCTTGCCCAGGGTGACGCTGTGGACGAAGCAGGCAGCGCCGAAGGCCGTGCCATCGTCCGTGGCCGCAGGATGGCCGTGAAAGCGCCGGAAGGGGGTGTTGGCGAAAACCTTACCGTTCGCGACGGAGTTGAGCGCGACACCGCCGGCCACGCACAGCGCGTCCAGGCCGGTGCGCACGTGCAAATCGCGCAAGATGTGAAAGTAGACCTCTTCGAGGCGCTCCTGAAGCGAGCGCGCAAGGTCTTTGTCCCGTTGGGTGAGCTCCGCACCACGCTCACGCGGCTCGCCAAGACGGTCACTGAGCCGCGAGGAGAAAAGCGGCGCCGCAGTGGGGTGTCCCTCGGCGTCGGCGCTGTAGTCGACGCCTTCGCTGTGGTGCCGGAAATACTCCAGGTTGAGCTCGTACTTGCCCGAAGGTGCTTCTCGTACGAGCTCTCGCATGAAGTCGAGATAGCTGGGGGCTCCGTAGGGGGCGAGCCCCATCACCTTGCCTTCGTCGCCGTAGCGGTCGTAGCCGATGAACTGGCAGACCGCCGAGTAGAGAATGCCAAGCGAGTGGGGAAAGAGCACCCTATCGAGAACTTCGATCCGCCGGCCGTCGCCCCTGGCGAGCATCGCCGACGCGAAATCACCGAAGCCATCCACAGTCAGAATCGCGGCACGATCGAAAGGGCTGGGGAGAAACGCACTGGCCGCATGACACAGATGGTGCTCCACGTGGGAAAAACGAGCCCTGATCTCGGATCGAGGTACCTCGCAGGTCTCGGCCACGAGTGCTGGAATGTCCTGAATCTGCGCGCGGTTTTCCAGCCGCTGGCGGGCCAGCTTTCCGATGCGGCCCAGATTCTTTAGGCTGAAAGCGAGCTTCTGGCGCAGATTCGCCGTCGAGGCGCGGCCGATCGCGATGTGGTCCAGATCGCCGATCGCGATCCCACCCATATCAAGCGCCTTGCGCAGCGCCAGGCGCGGAAACCCCGCATAGTGTTTGACGCGGTTGAGCCGTTCTTCGGCGAGGGCAGCCGCCACCTCGCCATCGCGAAGCAGCACTACTGCAGCATCAGCGTGAAAGGCATTGATGCCTAGAATGTAGGTAGGCATGAGGTGTCACATGTTGGAAACAAGCCTCGACTATAGCGCGGAGGGGAAGGGGCGAAAACGACGAGCCGAATCGAACACGGGTATGTGCCCGGTTTCTGGACCCCAACCCGGTGGTAGCAGACCTGCCACCGGTCAGTCCGTAGATCGCGAATCGGACTCTCTAATCGGAAGTCCGAGAGACCTGAATCGCGTACTCGCCTTCGCCCTTGACCATTCTCGCCTGCAGGCGATAGACGCCGCTCAGCGTCGGGCAGAGCGGCGACTGCTGGCCAATGACAGGGACGGGATCGTGCCCCACGTCGCGTTGGATCTGCACCAGGTTCGGATCGAACAGCAACAGATCGAGATCCTGAACATCGGGCCCCCCTGTACCCACGATCTTGAAACAGTGGCCGGCGCTGAGCACGGTCATGTGGTCTCTCTTGGAGCCCTGATCGAGGCGACCACGCAAAGGAGGCATCAAAGCCACCATGCCGCCGGCATACCGCTTGACGTGGCGCGCCAGAGCTCGCTCGAGCTCGTCCCCGGCCCTCTCCGTGGTCTGCGTGGATGTCGATGTCCCCGTGCCCTGCGCGGGCGCGGAGCCAGGCCTGGCGGCCGCTGCGGGTGCCGCGCTTGGGACGGGCATCGCGACCGACGTGGCCGGCTCGTCCGGCCCATCACAGCCACAGCCCAGGCACAACAGAGGCAGCTGCGCAGCGAGGAGGGACCAACAAGCGGCGCCGAACCGAGTGGCCAACCGCCTACGGGCGACTTTGTGTGCTGCGATGGCACCCCGGAGTTCGGCTTTCCATGTCCGCGGAGGATCAACTGCCTGCCAAACGGGGCGTCGCCGCCGTGCCGCGCCGTGCCGTTTGATTGCGTCAAGCTGTCGGGTTGGGCCGAGAAGCATCTGGCGACCAGCCAGCCGGCTGGATACCTCGCAGCGGGCCAGCGGCAATCCTGTGACGGGTGACGGTCGAGCCATGTTGCCGACTAGCATCCGTGTGTCAAAGTCGACTATGTAGACCAACCTATGCGGGGTGTGCAAAGGCACCGTGGTTGTGAAGGGCCGCAGACGGTTCCCTTCGGCCTGGACGTGGCGCTCAAGGCATGACACCAGAGAACGCAAAGCTGCTGCTGGTTGTTGTTGGAGGGCTGCTCGTGCTCTTCACCCTGCTCAGGATGCTGCGCCTTGCCGACAGCGAGGCGGACGACATACGTCGGCGAATTGCCGAGCAGCGCAGGCGGGCGAGGGATGACAACCTCGACCGCGCGGAACGACGCAAGGCCTGGATGGAGGCGGCCAGGCTGGCCCTCGAGGAGCTCCATAGCCCCAAGCTTGCCGCCGCATACGCGCTGCGTGCAGAGCGCGTCGAGCCCGGTGACCTGAACGCGCTGACGTTCCTGTGGCGCATGCTGCGAAGCGCTTCGCGCTACCGCATGCTGGAAACGCTGTTGTGGCGTCGTTTGGCCTTGGACGAGCCCGATTCGGGTCCGGGTTACGAGCGCACGTTCGATGAGCTCTTGAAGCTCTACGAGGGTCCCATGCGCCGGCCGGAACGAGCCGAGGTCCTGCGCCGTCTTCGCAGCCGCCGCGCGTAGGCACTGCCGCATCACGCCACGCGCGGCAACCATGGGCTAACGGAACATCGGGTTGGAGAACTCGATGGGGACTCGGATGGCGATTTCGCGGGCACGGGGGGCGAAGTCGCGCGGCACGGCAGGGAAGGGCGCGCTCTGCTCGATGGCTGCAAGCGCGGCCTGATCCAGGTCGTCGAAGCCGCTCGACCGAATCAGTGCCGGTGCGCGTGCGAGCGAGCCGTCACGCCGGACCCAGATACGGTAGCGGCTTGTGCCCTGGTCCATTTCAAGTTGCCTGCGACGCGGGAAGACGAGCCTGCGAGCGATACGGTTGTGCAACACCCGATACCAGTGTTGGTAGGCAGTGCGACCCGTCCCTTGTATCTGGGCCATTCCCAGCATGCCCCTTCGAGCAGGCGCAAGGCGGCTCGCGCTCGGACGCGAGGCCGTGTTGCCCGAGCGACCAGCCCTGCTTTCGAGGCCGGTGGCCGTCTTGTGCTGCGCGGTGACGGGGCTTGATGCCGCGGGTGGGGTGGCCGACGTCTTGGCGGCACCTTCCATGCCGACTTCTGGTGTAGCCGTTTCCCGCTTGTCTGCCGGGGCCGCTGCAGTCCACCGGCCCACCGAGCGAGCGGTCGCGCGTGCCCGGCGGCGACGGCCTCGGGGCCGTTGCTCCTCGCGCTCGAGGGTGCGCGCGGAGCCATGGTAGGAGCGTCGTGGATCCGCGGCGGATGCGGCCTGCTTTCCCTGGCGAGCCGGCATGGGCCTCGGCGTCGCCTCTCGGGTGCAGTCGCGCCCACACGAAGGTCCTGCAAGGGGGCTCTCGGAGGCATGCGGGGCGAGCTGCAGCAGCTCGATTTCGACGAACGCCCGCTCCGGGTCCTGCGACTCGAGGTGCACGGCAGGCAACAGCGCCAGAAACAAGGCGAAGACGCCATGTCCGACCACCGACGCGAGCGCAGCATGCACCGCTTCCGTCCTGCCCACACCTGAAAGTCTACACCTTCAGCGGATTCGGGCACGGCGCGGCCAATCGAGCCGCTTTCTGGAAGGTGGCTGGGGCCTAGGCCTAGGGGTCGACTGCTTTGGCGCCAGCAGGGTCCGTCCCCCGGGTTGTGCCGAGCTCCAGGGCTGGCTCGGGGCCGCGCCGTACTCGCCACAGAAGCCCCAGCCCTGCCAGCGTCAGCAGAATCGAGCCGTACTGGCCCGGAGTGAGCGCGGCGTAACGCACGTCGCCGCCGCGTTCCGGTACCTCACGCAAGAAATCCAGAAAAAAGCGAATCGGGCCGTACAGCAGTGCGAACAACGCCATGTACGTACCGGCGGGCTGCCGCTTGCGAGCCAACAGCAAGAACAGCAACGTCGCGGCCGCGCTCCAGATGACCTCATAAAGGCCCAAGTCGTGGCGTGGTTGCCCCAGCTGGTGGTAGTTGTCGACTGCCAGCGGGAAGGTCGTCACGACCCCTGGATGATCGTGCACGACGAAGCAGCCCGTACGCCCGAACATCCAGCCCAAAGGAAAGCCGAAGGTACCTGCATCGCCTGCCAGCAGCAGCGATTTGCCCCGGCGCTGTCTCCATATCCAGCCGCCGAGCACCGCTCCCATGAAGCCACCATACGAAGAAAGCCCGAGGCAGCCATAGCGCTTGACAGTGCTCCACGAAGGGTCGCTGACCAGTCGCACGACGCGTTCCGGCGAGTAGAACACCCCATTGAGCACGAAGGCGCAGAGCAATCCCGCAGCCACCGTGTGCGTGGCGAAGTCGGACAGCAACGCGGGTTCAATGCCCAACTCTCGACCGCGGCGCTCCGCGAGCTTCGCACCCGACAGAATGCCAATCGCCACGAGCACGCCAAAAGGTTGAATCGGCAGTTCCCCCACGAATGGAATCGGCAGATGCCACGGCTCGAGGCGAAACCAGGGAATAAAGAGAAAACTGTGCGCCGCTGCGAGCACTGGGCCGCAGCCTAACGATTGCCGTTGGCTGCGCAAGCCCCGGTCACGACCTCCCTGGAGCCTGTCGAGACCCGCATGTAGCTGCGGTGCATTGACAGGTTGGCAGGGGATGGCTAACACGAGTGCTCTTGTGGCAGTAGGGAAGGTGTTGAATGGCAACCATTTCGGATGTAAAGGCGCGCGAGATTCTGGACTCGCGGGGTACCCCCACCATCGAGGTGGAGGTGACGCTCGAAGGAGGCACTACCGGTCGCGCTGCGGTGCCGTCAGGGGCCTCGACCGGCGCACACGAGGCGTGCGAGCTACGCGACGGTGACAAGGGCCGGTTCCTTGGCAAGGGTGTTCTGACCGCTGTCGAGAATGTGAACACCAAGCTCCGACCCGAGGTGCTGGGGCTAGACCCGCTACGTCAGGGTGACCTTGACCGACTGCTGATCCAGCTGGATGGCACGGAAAACAAGACCAAGCACGGCGCGAACGCGATCCTGGGTGTGTCGCTGGCCGCGGCTCGGGCGGCCGCGAGCAGTGTGGGATTACCGCTGTGGCGCTATATTGGCGGGGTCCAAGCCCGTACGCTGCCCACGCCCCAGATGAACCTTATCAACGGCGGCAAGCACGCCGACAGCGGCATGGAGATTCAGGAGTTCATGATCGTGCCGCTTGGGTTTCAGTTCTTCCGAGATAGCCTGCGTGCCGGCGTCGAGGTCTTTCAGCACCTAAAGCAGATCCTGAAGCGAGAACGCCACATCACCGCCGTAGGCGACGAGGGCGGTTTCGCGCCACGCCTTGAAACCAACGAAGCTGCGCTACGCCTGCTTGTTCAAGCCACCGAAAGTGCCGGCTACGTGCCGGGTGAGCAGGTTGCCATCGCGCTCGACAGCGCAGCGAGCGAGTTCTTCGATGAGGAGAAGAACCTGTATACCTTTGATGGCAAGGAGGTGGACGCTCCCGGGCTTGTCGAAATCTACAGCGACTACTGTGACAAGTATCCGATAGTATCCATCGAGGATGGAATGGCCGAGGACGACTGGGATGGCTGGAAGGCTCAGACCGCCGCGCTTGGCTCGAGAGTGCAGCTCGTCGGCGACGACATCTTCGTAACGAACACGTCTCGTTTGGAGCGCGGCATCGACGAGGAGGTTGCGAACTCCATTCTCATCAAGGTCAATCAGATCGGGACGCTCACCGAGACACTAGAGACGATGCAGCTAGCGAACCTGAACGGGTACTCGTGTGTGATCTCGCATCGCAGCGGCGAGACCGAGGACGCATTCATTTCAGACCTCGCTGTGGCCACGGGATGCGGCCAGATCAAGACCGGGGCGGCCTCGCGTTCCGATCGGATGTGCAAGTACAATCAGCTCTTGCGCATCGAGGAGCAGCTGGGCGAGGCGGCGATCTTCGCGGGCAATACCACCTTTGCTTGTCTGTAGGGCGGTTGCCGTCCACAGGGCGGTTGCCGTCCACAGGGCGGTTGCCGTCCACAGGGCGGTTGCCGTCCACAGGGCGGTTGCCGTCCACAGGGCGGTTGC
>JAKSBK010000248.1 GCA_022361155.1 Pseudomonadota bacterium | reverse complement strand
GCTATCGTGCTGGCGGCAGGGGGCCGACGCGTCCCTGGACCTGCACGGTGCGGCCGGCGAGCGAGCTTTTGTGGCGGACTCGGAGCTCGACAGCGGACGCCGGGGGTGGTTGGGTTGGCAGCATGCTGGACAAGCACCCGGCCCTCGAGCTAGAGGGCGCCACCGCGTCGCTGTTGGAGCAGTATGGCTTTGACCGCCACACGTTCGAGCGGCTTCGTGCCCAGCTGCAGCAGCTCGGCACAACGGGCTTCGACAACCGCGTGCGCGGCAAGGTCGAAGCGCCTCGCGCCGGCGAGCTGATCGAGCTTCCCCCCGCGGGAAGCCAAGAGCACGAGCGACTCACGCTCCTCGGTGCCGATGCCCTGCGCGGGGGGCAGGTAGGCCATGTGGTGCTGGCAGGCGGCATGGCCACGCGCTTCGGAGGAGCCGTCAAGGCTGCTGTTGATGCACTACCTGGCCACACGTTTCTCGATCTTAAGCTCGACGGCGCGCGAGCGCTCGCCCGCAGTCACGAAACGGCCATCCCCGTCTATCTCATGACGAGCTTTGCGACGGATGCGGCCGTTCGCGCGGCTGCCGAGACGCTGCAGGATCCCGCCGCCCCGGTGCGAACCTTTCCGCAGTTCGTCTCGCTGCGCGTTACCGAGACCGGGGATCTGTTCCTGACCAGGGACGGCAAACCTTCGCCGTATGCGCCGGGGCATGGCGACCTGACGTTCGCGCTGCGGCGTTCGGGTGTGCTGCACGATTTTCGTGCGGGTGGCGGACGCGTTCTGTTCATGTCCAACGTGGACAACCTGGGAGCGACACTCGATGCAACGCTGATTGGCGCTCATCTGGACGGAGGCCGGCCCATCACGGCAGAGGTCACCGAGCGTCGTCAAGACGACAAGGGCGGAGCGCCGGCTCGCGTCGATGGACAGCTGCAGATCCTGGAGGAGTTCCGCTTCCCGGGCTCCTTCGATCCCGCTCGGATTCCGGTCTTCAACACGAACACCTTTGCCTTCGACGCCCAGGCCATCGATCGCGACTTCGATCTCAGCTGGTTTTGCGTGCGCAAGAAGGTCTCCGGCGCCACAGCCATCCAGTTCGAGCGCTTGGTCGGACAGCTGACTGCGTTTCTGCCTTGCCGTTTCGTGTCGGTGCCACGCGAAGGCAGCGCAAGCCGCTTCGAGCCCGTCAAGGACCCCGCCGAGCTCCAGCGCCGCAGATCCCAAATCGGCAGCCTGCTCAAAGCGCGAGGCGTGGTCTGACGGCTGTGTTGCGCAAGGGGGGGATAACGAGTGCCCGGCCCGGGGCTTCAGGCCGGGTACTGGCTATCGCACTTGCGGGCCTGTATGCCTGCGAGCCTGACGTACGACCGAACGCTTGCCATTTCGGCCTTGATTACGATGTCGCAATCTCCGGCGGTCGGCGCTTTCACGCGGTCACGTTGCTGGCTCGGAAAGGACACGCGCTGGCACTGTGGTCGGATCGGAGCGGCCTCTACGCCAGAAAGCTCACCGTGCGTGGCCGACCAGAAGGCGCAGCCACGAGGCTCGCCTCGGCGTGTCCGGGGGGGCTGGATGCCATAACGGGGGCTCGATCCGTCTGGGTAGCCTGCCTGCAGCAAGCCGAACGCGGTCGCGGCGCCCGGGCTACCTTGTTCCGATTCAGCGAACGCCTGGAGCGCCAGGGTGAGCTTGTGCTCGCGCAGGCCGGCAGCATCAGCAGCGGAATCTCCATGACGAAAACGCGAGACCGGATGCTGGTCGCCTGGCGAGACGCAACACTGGAAACCGAGCAAATACGACAAGTCACCGTCAAGGGCGACCGGCTCACGGGACCGGCGCAGGTGGTCTCCAGTCGCGGCATCGGCGTTGGTGCGCCTTACACCAGCGCCCAAGCGGGCAGAAGCTTGACGTTGTGGGCCGAACGATGGCCTTCGGACGCTTCGTTGCGCGGGCGCATCGTCGTGTTCGACGGGCGCGGCGCGCCCAGAAGAGTCCTGGATCTGCACGAGCCATCGGAGACCACACCCGTCCTGCTAGCCAAGCACGGGACGCGCTTGCTGGCATTCCGGGATCGGCGAGGCAGTCGCTTTCGTACCGGCTTGTACCTGACCGCCCTGAGCCCGGACTTTGTGCCGATAGCAGGTCCAAGGCGTGTGGGACGCGCCACCGGACCGTCGCCGGCGCGCCTCTGCCCATGCATGGGCGGCCTGATAAGCGCTACACCTCGCAACTTCTCCACGGATTTGTTCGTCAGCGTCAATTGGCTGCCGTGGGATCTAGGCAAACCCCTCGGCGAGCAGGAGTTCTTCGAAGACGACGTCCAAATAACTCGGGGCGCGGTTGCCTGCATGCAGGGCCATGCGCTGCTTCTGATGGCCGAGCGCGGAACCTCCACGCGTCGCCTGGTCCACCTGCGCGCCGTGACCTTCGAGTGCGACTGGGCCAGGGATATGCACCGTTGAGATTGACTGTGTGCTATGACTAGAATCGTCTGCTTTTGTACTCCATTACGTGGGTTTACATGAAACGGCGCGCAGACAGGGCCACACCAGACCCGCACGAGGTAACATGAGAGTCACGCAACCTGCATTGCCACCCCGGGTCGCACGCGAAGCTACCCAAGCTCTCGCACAGCGGGAATCGCTAGCACTCGTTTGCTGCTGTTTTCTGTTGAGCGGCTGCGGTGGGCCAGACAACAATTCTCCTCGCGCACCGACTCCGCCCGGAGCCGGCAGCGGGGGCACGGGTGCTGCCGGCCCGGTAGTGCCCGGCGCGGGCGTGGGTGCCGCGGGTTCGATCGCAGGCGGCTCCGGCGCTGGCGCTGTCGCGGGCACCGGCGCGGGAATGGCTGGCGCGAGCGGTCTAGGCGGCACCATTGGCGGCGTGCCCGGTGGCCCGCCACCGATCATGACCGGCCCTCCGGCCAGCGGCATCCAGCTGGTCAAGTTGGACGTCAATCAGGCCGTGGGTATTCCTCTCTTCACGGGCGGCAAGCCCACGACCGCGATGCAGCGGAAGGCCGTGATCCTAGCCGGTCGAGGCATGCTGGTGCGAGCGTATTGGAAGCTCGAGCCAGGCTGGAGCCCACGTACGATCAAGGGCGTGCTCACCGTCAAGTACATGGACGGCAGCATGAAGCAGGTTGCCGACGACAAGCAGGTCGCCGGCAAGGGTGACCCGAAGACCATGGAAGGCGCCTTTAACTTCCTGCTCGACAAGCCGGATGTGCGCGAGGGGATGGAGCTCGTGGCGGAGCTGTTCGAGGCCGGGCCCCCCGTGGGCCCGCCTGCCGCCGTGCCTCCGCGGATTCCGGCAACTGGCACGCTGCCGGTGCCGGCCCAGGCCAAACCTTCCGTGTTCGCGGGTGTGATCGTGCCCTTCTTGGGACCGATGGGACAGAAGCCGGCGCCCAGCGCTACGCCCGAACAGCTCAAGAACCTCACCGACTTCCTCTACGACATCTACCCCGTACAAGACGTCCAGCTGGAGGCGGTCGATCCGATTCGCCCCACGTTCAAGATGGGGATGGCTCCTGCAAGCTCTACTACGCGTGCTCCCTACTGGTACGCGCTGCACAAGCTCTGCACCAAACGGGGTCGCGGTCCGGGAGTGCTCTACCAGGGCGTGGTGAACAACAAGATCAAGGGCATCGAGCCCATCCAGGTATCTGGGTCGTCGCTCGGCCGCGGCGCCCCCATCGACCCCTCGCAACCATGCCGGCGCAAGACCGTGATTCAGGTGAACCTCACCAGCCCCCATCGAGGCACGTTTCCCAACCAGGCCGACGCCAAGCCGAGCACAACGGCTCACGAGTGGGGCCATAACCTGGGCCGCCCGCACACGCCCGGCTGCGGCGCACAAGGCACGGACACCATGTACCCGCACGGCGAGGGCCTGCTCGGCACCCAGGGCTTCCGGATGACGACGGGAGAGCTCTTCCACAGCCCGGAGCACAAGGACGTGATGAGCTACTGCTACTGCACCACGCCGGAGTGTGGGAGCGCGCAGCGCTGGATCAGCGATTACGTCTACAACTCGATCTATGAGACCACCACGGAGCTGACGAAGTTCCTGGGCGTGACGCCGCGACTCGTTGGTCGCTCGGTGGTCGGCTTCATCGAGCCCGGGTTCAGCGGCCTGTGGATGAACACCCGCGGGCAGCAGGCCGACGACGACGATGTGGCCACCTCCACCCAATACGCAATGGTCTGGGTGCACGGGCAGCCCAGTCAGCCCCTTCCGGTGACGGTGGACGTGGACTCCGACGGCTATAGCTCCCAGGTGGCATTCAACCTGCCGCCTGGCACCGAGCCGGAGTACGCCGTGGTGGTCGTCGACGGCGTCATGCGCCCCGTTGACATGCGCTTCCTCGAGCGCGAGTAGCGGTCACAGCCAGGTCCGGATTCGGGCCCGAGCTGGCCCGAGCCCAAGCCCGGAGCTCGTGCCGAGTCTACGGTACCAGGGGAGGACCATACCTACCTTCAAAAAATCGGCCATTGATGGCGTTTCACGCCTCCTTGCTCAGCCATTCGAGTATCGCCTCTCGGAGCGCGGCGTGCCGCGTCAAGCCGCGGGCGTCTGCGCGGATCTCTACGAAGTGGGTGACCGATGCAGGCTAACCCGCGATTTGCCCCAAAGGCCCCGAGAGATCGATGACGCGATCCCCGCGGCTGAGCGCCTGCAGCACGATCTCCTGCAGCTTGTCCTCGCTGGCTGGTGAGTCGTGCTCAAAACGGACCGCCACCGAGGAGCTGCCCCTTCGCTCGGCACGAGGGCGGCGCACCACGCGTCCCTTCAGGCTCAGTATCTCGTCGTCGGGTAGTAACAGCACGACCCGCACCGGCCCGCCTGACGGCCGCAGGTCTCCCCGCAGCAAGGCGCCCGCAGCCGACAGGTTGACGGCCACGTAGCGCCCGAGCAGTACTTCGTCCCTAAACAGCAATGCACTGGCGGTGAGTTTCGCTCGCTCGTGCGACCGCCGGTCTGCACCCGGATGCCCTTTCATAGCTTGCCTTCCTCCGATAGCTGCTGAAGCGCAAGCGAAGTGACGTGCCCAGGCCTCCGACTGAGACAGAATTTCTTAGCGCGTCTAGGTCACCAAGTCTAGGTCAACCGTACCATTGCTGCATAAACACGTGCCCCACCTCTTCCTACCCTGGTTGACTTTGGGGCCTGTGCTGCTCGAGCACGCGCTCGATGCGCGCGGCGGTGCGCGATGCCACGTCCGTGATGTCGGCCATACTCGGTTCGGGCAGCAGGCAAAAGCGCAGTGCGCCATGCTCATCGCACACGTAGACGCCGTCCAACGCCAGCGTGTGGCTATGCACGTTCTCCTTCCGGAGTGGTTCCGACTCACTCTTGCGTGCATCCAGGGCAATCGAGTTCTAGGGAACCGGGTTGGTAAGGAGGCTGAGGAGGTAGTTTTTGTCCCATCCAGCGCTCTTTCTGGCGGTGGCGATGCCGACTTTGCGTTTGCCATCACG
>JAKSBK010000247.1 GCA_022361155.1 Pseudomonadota bacterium | reverse complement strand
GCCTTCACGGTAGTGGGCCTTCCACTCGGTTTCTTGCGAACCACGTCCATAGCGAGATAGCTCGTAGAGCTGGGCCCCGTCGGGCAGGTAGTTTCCAAACCAATGATGATCCTCGGGCCGGCGTCCCAGAGTGAAGGGAAGCTTTCCCGAGGGGCTAACCTTGCCCAGCAGAACCTCGGCGATCGGCTTGCCACCGTGCTCACCCGGGAAAAACGCCTGAACGATGGCAGGCACCCTGTCGGCAAACGGGGCCATGTGGATTCCGGTTCCGGTCAAGACGACGACAACGACGTTTTTGTTGCGGGTTCGAATCGAGTTGATGAGGCCATACTGCTTCCTATCGAGAGCGAAGGGCTGGTCCTTGCCCTCGCGCTCCCGCCTCTGCTCGTGCATGAACTGCTCGGAGCCGATCCCGACCACGACCAGATCGGCAAGTTTCGAGAGGGTGACGACGTCGCGCCGAAGCACCAAGGGGTGCTTCCCCTTTCCATGACACTGGCTGACCCTGCCCATATCCGCGCCTGATCGACACCGAGAATGTGCATGTGTGTGTTCCGGGATCTTCGTCAAGGCTGCTTGCCCCGAGATCTCAACTCGCGACGGGCGCGAAAGCGATCACGCTGTAGGCCACTGCCCTGGAGCGTCCGGGGTTGGAGTAGCCGTGCTGCTGGTCACCGCGGAAGACGACGACGTCCCCGGGGGCCAGGCGCCAGACGGTGCCCGCGACCGACAGTTGAACCTCGCCGATCTCGCACGTGAGGTACTCACGGGTCCGCACGGTGTGCGGCGTGCCGGTCATGCGGCTACCCGCGGGCAGCTCCATGCGCTCGATGTCGAGACCGGGGATGGTTTCCGGGAGCAGCTTGCGAACCTGGACCTTGCCCCTGGTTCGGGTAGGGAGGCTCGCCGCCGAGCTGTGGTCGGTCCAGACCGTCTACGGTGGGCGCCCGTGGGCAGTGGAAATGCCGTCGGCCGGCCGCCCCCTGGATTGGCAGATGCTGCTCGAGCTGCGCGCGCGAGGAATCGAGCTTGCCACCGTCACCCACGCAGCAGGTCTGAGCGCTACGGGAGACCCCGATCTGGACGCGGCGCTACCGCTGCCTGAGCGCTACGAGATTCCACCCGCGACGGTGGCGGCGGTGGTACGCGCGCGCGCTCGAGGCGGCCGTGTGATCGCGGTCGGAACCACGGTCGTGCGCGCCCTCGAAGGAGCTGCTCGCAAGCATGGCGGCCGACTTGCGGCCGGCGAAGGCGAGACCGACCTGATCATCGATGCGCAGTTCGAGGTTCGGGTTGTGGACGGGCTGCTGACGGGAATGCACGAATCCGCCGAGAGCCATTTTCGCCTGCTCGGTGCCTTCGCCCCGCGCGACGTTCTCGACGACGCGCCTGGCCATGCCGTTGCCGCCGGCTACCGAACCCACGAGTTCGGCGACGCGAGCCTGATCCTGGCCTAGAGCGCCGACCGGTTTAAAGCGCGCCGTGGAATCCAAGCAGCGCGAGGCGCCGCTGGCGAGGCGCGACAACTAG